>CAXBEC010000648.1:0-2222 GCA_963974145.1 uncultured Alphaproteobacteria bacterium
GTCAACCGCCCATTGTTCGCGCTGCAATTCGGTCAGCGTGCGTGTCGTATTGGCCAGCATGATCTTTCTCTCCCTCCCAGGATACGAGGAAGGAAACGGTAGCAGCGCCCTGCCCGGCTGAAAAGGCCCTTGCGCGCCGGCGGCGGTCCGGCAAGTTTTCTTTGCCCTTCCCCGAAGACATCTTTAGTTTGGGGCGTGTCATTGGGGAGTAGCCGCCTTCGGCTTCAGAAGGGGATGCGTCAACAGACCTGAGCCTAGGCTCATGGTGCATCCGGCGATTTGTCTGGCGAGACCATTGGCTTCGACCGCTTTCCCAGGGGGCTGGGTGGGGCGGCGAGCCAAAGGTCATGTCCATCCGGCCCCCATTTGGTGTTCCGTTGGAAACCCTCATCGTCTCGGCAATAGCCGTCGCCATTGCCGAAATCGGCGACAAGACGCAGTTGCTCGCCCTCGTTCTGGCGGCCCGGTTTCGCAGACCCCTGCCTGTTATTTTGGGTATCCTCGTCGCGACCCTGGCCAATCACGGGCTCGCAGCATGGCTTGGTTCGTTTGTCGCGGGCTGGCTTGGCGGCGACGGGCTGCGATGGATTATCGGCCTGTCGTTCATCGCCATGGCGGTGTGGATCATGGTGCCGGACAAGCCGGATGACGGACCGAAGCTGATGGGCCGGTGCAGCCCGTTTCTCGCGACCCTCGTGGCGTTTTTTATCGTGGAGATCGGAGACAAGACCCAGGTCGCCACCGTCGCGCTCGCGGCCCGTTTCAATGACCTTCTGTTCCCGCGGTACTGCTGGGCGATGTCGTCGCGACCCGCGTGCCGCTGAAGCTGGTCCATGGCATCGCGGCATGCCTGTTTGCCGTGCTCGGCATACTGGCGCTGGCCGATGTGGGCGCGGTATTCGC
Organism: uncultured Alphaproteobacteria bacterium; assembly: GCA_963974145.1. Taxonomy (GTDB): domain Bacteria; phylum Pseudomonadota; class Alphaproteobacteria; order UBA8366; genus MarineAlpha4-Bin1. The sequence continues at coordinate 904 of CAXBEC010000648.1, forward strand.
CGGAACCTAGGGCAGCGGATGGCGCCCTGCCTGACCGGTCACCGCGGCGGAGACACCCTGCGAATCCGGTTATTTTCCGTATCGCCGATATAGAACGCCCCGTCCGGCCCGACCGCCACACCGTGCGGGCGAGCCAGCTTGGACTGCACCGCCGGCACGCCATCGCCGGAATACCCGTGCGCGCCGGTGCCGGCAATCGTGCTGACCCGGTCGGCGGCCCAGTCGATGAAGCGGATCGCATGGTTCTCCGTATCGACGACCAGCACATTGCCCGCGCCGTCCAGGGTCATTTCCTTGGGCCGGTCGAAAATTGCCGCCGCCGCGGGTTCGCCGTCGCCGCCATAGCCCTTTTCGCCGGTGCTGGCGACCGTGGCGATCCTGCCGTCCGGCGTGACCAGCCGCAGTGAACTGCCCTGCCGCTCCATGATATAGACCGCGCCGTCGGATGGCCGCACCGCCACCGCACGGGCGCCGAAGACAGCGGCATCTTTCGCTGCGCCGCCATCGCCGTCATGCGCCGCCATGCCCGTACCGGCAAAGGTGTCGATAGTACCGCTCGCCATATCCACGACCCGGACCCGGTTATCAGCGACATCAGCGATATACAGGTTTGCAAAGTCCCGGGAGAACACCAAGCCGTTCGGTTCGGCCATCCCGGCCTGCTCCGCCGCCCCGCCATCGCCGGAATAAGCCGCCTTGCCATTCCCCGCGAATGTGGTGATCACCGCGGTCTGGCCATCGATGCGCCGCACGACGGCGTTTAGACGGTAGATCGCGCCATTGCGACCGACCGCAAGGCCATAGGGCTGGTTGAAACGGGCCTGCAGCGCCGGGCCGCCATCGCCCGAGTAACCCGGCTCTCCCGTGCCGGCAAGGGTTTCGATGTGACCAGTCCTTGCGTCCACGCGGCGGATGACGTGATTGAAGGTATCGGTGAAAACGAGGTTACCCGCCGGGTCGAAAACCACGTCGAAAGGATTGTTCAGCGCCGCTTCCCTCGCCGGGCCCCCATCGCCCGCGTAGCCGGCGCTGCCATTCCCGGCAACGGTTTCGATGACCCAGCCGGCATAGTCGGTCGCCTGTTCCATGTGGTTTACCCTCCCCTAGTCACGCGTTTTCGGCAGCTGGAAATTGGCGTTGCGCTCGATCAGCTTGGCCATCTCGCTCAAATCGCCATGCCGCAGCCCGAAGGCCAGCGCCTGATGCAGGGTCTGGGCGGCCGCACTCCCAACCATCTGCGGCACGTCGAGACGCTCCGCTTCCTGCTGCCACAGATGCGTATCCTTCTCGTTGATATACATCGGCGCTTCCATGTCGAA
>CAXBEC010000649.1:0-2216 GCA_963974145.1 uncultured Alphaproteobacteria bacterium
GATGAACACGTCTATTTCTCCTGCATGAAAGCCGGGCTGATCGCCCATCTGCAGGGCTATGCCCCGGCGGTAAGCGTGGAATTCGCCCGAAAGGTGCTGTTGTCGCACCAGCGACCCAGTTTCGCCGAAGTTGAAGAAGCCTGTGGCGAACTGCCACCGGTATAGCCTGGAAACGCGACCTGAACGAAACAGACGATGGCCGACGAAAAAGCACTCGAACCGCTCATTCTCAAGAAGAAGCTGAAGGCAAACCATGCCCCGCATGGGGGCGCCTGGAAGGTTGCCTATGCGGATTTCGTGACCGCGATGATGGCGTTCTTCCTGCTGTTGTGGCTGCTCAGCGCGGCGACGGACCAGCAACGGCAGGGCATATCCGACTATTTCGAACCTGAAAGTATTCTTTCCGGCAAGAAATCCGGCTCCAGCGGTATGTTCGGCGGGTTGGCGATCGATGCGGTCGGCACCCTGCGGTCTGCCGGTTCGCCGCCCAGCGTATCGATCCCGCTTCCATCCGCCGGCGGCCCCAAGAAACGCCAGGGCCAGGGCGAAGCCGTTCTGGTGTCCGAAGACCCCAACCCCGAAAGCATCAATTTCGAGGCCCGCAAGCGCGAGGAAGAGGAATTCAACAAGGCTCAGGCGGATCTGCGGCTCGCCGTCGAGCAAAGCGACGAGGTCAAGGCGTTTCAGGACAGCCTGCTGCTCGACAAGACCCCCGAGGGGCTGCGCATCCAGTTGATCGACCAGGAACGGGTCGCAATGTTCGAGGCCGGCAGCGCCAAATTCACCCCCTATTTCGAGGCTCTGCTTGAAGTCGTCACACGGATTGTCCGACGGTTTCCCAACCCGGTGGAAATCAGTGGCCATACGGATTCGGAACAGACCGCACCCGACGAGTCCTATACGAGTTGGGAATTGTCCAGCGAGCGGGCCAATGCGGCACGCCGGGTGATGGTTGAATCCGGCATGAGCCCGGACCGTATCGCCAGTGTCGTCGGCCGCGCCGATTCCGACCCGTTGTTCCCGGCCGACCCGGCGGCGCCGCGCAATCGCCGCATCAGCATCCTGCTGGTACACATGCAGCCGCCAGCAAAGGACGGCTGACATGTCGGATGACGCCGCCGGTGATGACGGTCCAAAGCAAGAAGTCATCATCAAGAAGATCAAGGGGCCCGGTCCCGCCCCTCATGGCGGCGCATGGAAGGTCGCCTATGCCGATTTCGTGACCGCGATGATGGCGTTTTTCCTGCTGTTATGGCTGTTGAGCGCCGCCTCCGAACCACAATTGCAGGGCATTTCAAACTATTTCAAACCGATCGGCTCTAAGACCGGTTCGACCGGCAGCGAGGGCCTGTTCGGCGGCGTTTCCGGTAACGAGGCCGGACCGATTCCCGAGCACCTTCAGTCGCCCCAGGTCGCCGTGACATCCGATGCCACCATTGGTTCCGAGCAGGTTGAGGAAGCCACCCAAATTCAGGATCTGACGGAGGATCTTCCCAACGTCACCAATGTCAAACGGGAGAATGAATCCAAGCAGTTCAAGGCTGCCGAGGCCGCGATCCAGCAGGCGCTGGACCAGGTGCCGGAATTGCGCGACCTGCATGAAGGCGTGAAGGTCGAAATTACCGACGAGGGGCTGCAGATCCAGTTGATCGACCAGGAACGGGTTTCCATGTTCAAGGCGGGCGGCGCGGAACTGAACGAGCATACCAAGCAACTGCTGCTGCTGATCTCCAGTGTGGTCGAACGGCTGCCCAACAAGATCTCGCTGTCGGGCCATACCGATTCCACGCCGTTCCGTTCCCCATCGGGCAAAAGCAACTGGGACCTGTCCATTGACAGGGCCAATGCGGGGCGCCGGGAAATGCAGAAGAACGGCATTCCCATCGGCCGCTTCCAGAAAGTCGTCGGGCTGGCGGACAAGGACCCCCTGTTTCCCGAAAATCCCACATCACCGGGAAACCGGCGCCTGGTCGTAACCCTGCTGCGCGACCCCGACGACCCGAAAATAAAACTGCCGGAACCGCCGCGAATATTCGGCGTCCAGTAACCCCTTGCGGTCGGCGGCGCCAGCGCCAATCTTTAGTAATCCGACAGCAAACCGGACCGGAGGACGAATACGTGAAACTGCCCGTACTTTCCGATGCCCCACTCGACTGGCGCAGCGCCGGCAAGTCAGGGATGAATATCGACCGGGACGCGCTCTACGAGGGCGTGGT
>CAXBEC010000650.1:0-2212 GCA_963974145.1 uncultured Alphaproteobacteria bacterium
CCGGCGCGGCTGACGATAACCCGCAAGCCGAAGGCCAGGCCGCGCCCGGCCTGATCCGGTTCGCGCGTCAGCGCCGCGGTAATGCGGAACCAGGCATCGCCGACCTGCATCCGGTCACCAACGGCCAGTCCCAGCCGGGTGAGCAGTCCCGCTTCGGCCACCGCGCCCCAGTCATCACCCTGGCGTGACAGGGCGTCGGGCAACGCCGCTGCCGGAGACAGAACAACACGGCCGAACAGCGGATACGCATCGTCCACCGCTTTCAGTTCGATCAGCGCATGACTGTCCGCCGTCCGCGCCATGGAACGCATCTGGATGACATTCGAAACACGTCCCTGGCCCTGCAGCCAGGTGAGTTGCTCCGCGCTCGCCGGGGCATGGGAAAGGCGCAGGTCGACATCGCCGCCAAGAATGCTGCGCGCGTCAGTCCGCATGCTTGAATTGAGCGCCTCGGACAGCGACCCGATTGTGGCGATCGCCGCAACGCCGGTCGCCAGGCACAGCAGGAAAATCCTGAAACTGCGCATGCTGCCGCGCAATTCGCGCCGCGCGATCCGCCAGGCCAGCCGCAGGCCGTTCATGCGCCGGCCACGTGCATACCCGCATCGACGGCGCCGCTGTCGGCAATGATCAACCCGTCCTCCAGCCGGATGCGGCGCCCGCATTGCGCCGCCAGCTTCGGTTCATGCGTGATCAGGATCAGCGTCGTGCCGTGCCGGGCGGACATCCGGAACATCAGGTCGACGATATTGTTTCCCGTATCGTGATCCAGATTGCCGGTCGGTTCATCCGCCAGCAGCAACCGCGGGCCGGCGGCAAAGGCGCGCGCCAGCGCCACCCGCTGTTGCTCGCCGCCTGATAGCTGTCCCGGGTAATGCGCCAGCCGCTGGCCGAGGCCGACATCCTGCAATCCGGCCGCGGCGCGGTCCATCGCATCGTCCCGTCCGGCGAGTTCCAGCGGAATCGCGACATTTTCCAGCGCGGTCATGGTCTGAATGAGGTGGAAGTCCTGAAACACGATCCCCATATTGTTGCGACGGAACAATGCCAGGCCGTCTTCGTTCAGACTCCTCAGGTCCTGCCCCGCAACCCGAACCGTTCCACCCGACGCCTGTTCCAGACCGGCGATAATCATCATCAACGACGTTTTGCCCGCACCGGAAGGCCCCATGACACTGACCGATTCTCCCGCCGCCACCCGAAGGTTAACGCCTCGCAGAATATTGACCGCCCCGGCACCGCTGTTCAGTGTAAGCGTTACGTCCTCCAGCCCGACGATCGTGTCGGCACTAATGGAAGTGTTTATGTCATCCATGAAAAACCTGTTCGTGACAAAAGTTCTGTTCCCCGGGTTACTGATACTGACGACGCTCATCTGGTCCCCCGCCGGGGCGAAAACCATCCTTGCATTTGGCGACAGCCTCACCGCCGGTTACGGACTAAATGGGCAGGACAGTTTTCCGTCAAGGCTGGAAGCCGCCCTGCAGGAATCTGGGCACGATGTTCGCGTGATCAATGGTGGCGTGTCCGGCGACACGACCGCCGGCGGTCTTTCCCGGCTGAACTGGCTGATGCAGGAAGGTCCCGACCTGGTTATTGTCGAACTGGGCGCGAATGATGCGCTGCGCGGGCTTGACCCGGCTGTTACGCGCCGGAATCTGGACGCCATCATCACGGGAATCAGGAAACAGGGTGCCGAGGTCCTGCTGGCGGGCATGCTGGCGCCACCCAACATGGGTTCGGATTACGGCAAGGAATTCAACGCCATTTATTCCGACCTGGCGCGCGATCACAATATTGTGTTTTACCCCTTCTTTCTCGAAGGGGTCGCGGGCGACCCGACCCTGAACCTTGAAGACGGCATGCATCCCAATAAACTGGGTATCGCCGAAATTGTTGAACGTATGCTGCCAACCGTGCTGAAAGCGTTGGCGGGAGAAGCGAATTGACCGAGACACATGACTTCCGCGCGGCCCATGCGGGCGGCGCAACCTGGCAGGATGCGGCCCGCGACATCATCATCGGGCTGGGCCAGATGGATACCGCACACAGGCTCGGTTTCCTCTACGTGACGGACGCCTGGGCCGACTCTTTTGACGAGATCAGCATTTTCCTGCGCCAGACGACCGGCGTCCCGCACTGGATCGGCACGATCGGCTTTGGCGTTGTTGGCGCCGGCAAGGAATATTTCGACGAACCTGCCATGTCGGTC
>CAXBEC010000651.1:0-2210 GCA_963974145.1 uncultured Alphaproteobacteria bacterium
CCCATCGCCATCCGCGATTTCGCGCAGGCGATCGAGGACATGGGGTACGAACACCTGACCCTGATCGACCATGTCCTGCAACAGGGCACACCGGTTGCGGATGACTGGCGCGCTTTCTACGCGCGCGAAAACATGTTCCATGAACCGCTGATCTTCCTGACCTATATCGCGGCGCTGACGAAGAAGGTTCAGCTGACCACAGCGATCCTGATCCTGCCGCAACGCCAGACCGCCGTCGTCGCCAAGCAGGCGGCGGAACTCGACCTGCTTAGCGGCGGGCGCTTGCGGCTGGGCGTCGGCATCGGCTGGAACAAGATGGAATTTGATGCCCTGCACGAAAACTTCCACAATCGCGGACGGCGGGTCGAGGAACAGATCGACGTCATGCGGCAGCTCTGGTCCAACGAACTGGTCAATTATGACGGCGAGTGGCACAAGATCGAGGATGCGGGCATGAACCCGCTGCCGATCCAGCGCCCCATCCCCGTCTGGATCGGCGGTTTCGTCGAGCCCGCCATCGCCCGTGCCGGCCGGATCGCCGACGGGCTGCTCGCCAACCCGCGTGTCGCGCCCGGCGACGAGGCCAACCGGCACTATGAAATCTTCCACGAAGCAGCGGTCAAGGCCGGGCGCGATGTCACGAAGATCGGCTATGAAGCCACAATCCTGACTGAAGACCGCGGTCCGCAGGCCTGGGCGGCGGATGCGGAATCCTGGAAGCAGATGGGCGCAACCCATATCACCGTGCGCACCATGGCGTCGGGCATGTCATCGAACGACCAGCACCTTGAACAGCTGCGCAAGTTCAAGGAAAACTACCCGGGCTGAGAATTCAGAGCGGCGGCCGGCGGAGATTCCAGCCGGTCGCCTGCTCATAGGCCCAGCCGATACGCAGCGCCATCGCCTCGTCATAGGCATCGCAGACAATGTGCAGCGATGTCGGAAGCCCGCCGGCGGTGAACCCGTTCGGCAGCGACAACGCGCAGCGGTCCAGCAGGTTCACCGCGCGGGTGAAGATTGCCGGCGTCGTCGACTGATCAATGGAATCGACTGCCGGTGCGGCGGTCGCGCTGGAAGGCGTCAGCAAGGCGTCATATCCGGCCAGTGCGGCATCATACTCGCGCTTGACCTCCGCCCGTTTCTTCAGCGTGTCGAGATAGGCTTTCGCGGTCATGTCACGACCGATCCAGATGCGCGGCCGCACGTCCTCGTCGATGGGCAGGTCCATATTATCGACCAGATCGCCGACGAAGTGATATCCCTCGGCGCCGATGATCCGGCCCGTCATCCCGCCCATCGCCTTGAATGGCAGCGGCAGAGACACCTCCTCCAGCGTCGCACCGAGCTGGCGCAACGTCTCCAGTGCGGCATCGAAGGCCGACAGCACTTCCGGGTCCACGCCCTCGCGTTCGCTTTGCGGCATGATTGCCAGCTTCAGCCCGGCGATGCCGCGCTTCATCTGCGGCAGCGGGTCTTCGAAAGCCACCCCGCGGGTCAAGGGGTCGAGCGGGTCCGGCCCCTGCATCGCGTTATAGAGCAGGGCCGCATCCTCGACCGAACGCGCCATCGGCCCCGGCGTGTCCAGCGTGCTGGCCAGCGGCAGCACCCCGTAACAGCTCACGCGGCCGACCGTCGTCTTCAACCCGGTCAGACCGCACCAGGAAGCCGGCAACCGGACTGATCCACCGGTATCCGTACCCAGCCCCCAGGGCGCCAGCCCGGCCGCCACGGCAACGCCGGTACCGGCACTCGACCCGCCCGGCGCACGGTGGACATCGCCGTCCCACGGGTTCCAGGGTGTCCCCATATGCTGGTTGGTCCCCCAGCCGCCCATGGCGAATTCGACCGAATGGGTCTTGCCGATCACGATCATGCCAGCGGCAATAAGCTTCTTCGCCAGGGTAGCCGTGACCGTCGACACCCGATCCTTCAGCGCCAGTGAACCGCCGGTCGTGACCCGGCCTTCCAGATCGATAATATCCTTCAACGCCACCGGCACCCCGTGCAGCGGCCCGACGGCATGGCCTGACCGGATTGCCTTTTCCGAAGCTTCGGCGGCGAGCCGCGCATCCGCGCCGTAAACGGTGACGTAGGAATGGAGTTTTTTGTCATGCGCCGCGATGCGTGCCAGAAGGTCATCGATCAGATCAACCGGTGACAATCGGCCATCCTGTATTGCAGCGGCACGTTCGTGTACCGGACTGAAAGCA
>CAXBEC010000652.1:0-2209 GCA_963974145.1 uncultured Alphaproteobacteria bacterium
GCTATCGGCTTCAACATCCTGAACCTGCTGATTGCCGGGATGCTGGTGCGGCGCGCGTCGAGCCGTATTCTCTCGCTGCGGCGGGCGTGACCGGCGATGCTGCGGCCCTGGCTCAAATTCAGCGCCATCGGATTCGGCACCCTTGTCGGGCCGCTCGACAGCGCCGTGAACATCGCCTTTCCGGACATTACCAGCGATCTTGGCATTCCGCTGCAGTCGATCCAGTGGGTTGTGATCTGTTACGTGCTGACCTATGCCAGCCTGCTGCTCGTCTTCGGCCGGCTGGGAGACCTGTTCGGACATCAGCGCGTGTTCCGGGCCGGGCTGGCGCTCTGTGCCATAGCCTTCCTCTTCTGCGGCTGGGCGCCCGAACTGGAATGGCTGCTGGTTGCCCGCGTCATGCAGGGCGTGGGTACGGCGATGGTGATCAGCTGTGGCCCGGCGCTGGCGACCGGGCTGTTCGATGAAACCATGCGGGCGCGCATGCTGGGGGCCTATACGGTGGTCTTCGGGCTGGGCGCGGCGATTGGTCCGTCGCTTGGCGGTATCCTGGTTGAAAACTGGGGCTGGCCCGCCGTGTTCTGGTTCCGTTTCCCGATTGCGGTGACGGTGCTGGTCCTGTCCTTTTTCCTGCACATGCCGGTCCGCGAACGCGCGGCAGGGGCATTCGATTTCATGGGCGCGGTCCTGCTGGTCCTGTCACTGGGGCTGCTGCTCTTTTTGCTCAGCCAGTTGCGCGGCACCGGGCTGCCGCCGACAGCGCTGGCCGTGCTGGGCGCGGGGACGGTTGCCGCTTTTGCCTGGTTCGTGATGCATGAACGTCGGGTCGCGGCGCCGATTATCGCGCTCGGCGTATTCCGCAATGTGGACTTTTCGCTGGTGAACCTGACCAATATCGCGGTCAACCTGACCGGCTTCTCCATCATGCTGCTGGTGCCCTATTACCTGACCCGCGCGACCAGCCTGCCGATCACGGCATCCGGCATGATCCTTGCCTGCGGCGGCTTCGGAACGATATTTGCGGCGCAGCTTGGCGGCAATCTTGCCCACAGAGTCGGCGCCAGCCGGATCGCCCTGACGGGCGGGTTCTGTGTCGCCCTCAGTGTCTTCGGAATCGGGTTCTGGCCGGTGGATGCGCCGTTGGCGATGATGGTCGCCCTGTTGCTGCTGAATGGCATAGGCCTCGGCCTGTTTCAGGTGTCCTGCCTCGATCTGGTGACGGCGGTGCTGCCGCTTGCCGATCGCGGGGTGGCGGGCAGCCTCGTGATGGTGACCCGGACTGTGGGGGTCATGCTGGGCGCGACCCTGCTGACCTTGCTGTTTGTATCGATGGAGCAGGGAGCGGCGGCATCGGGCGCGGAAAACGCGTTCCTGACCGGGTTCCAGACGACCTTCCGATATACCGGGGGGCTGCTGGCCCTGTTCCTGCTGGCCAGCTGTTTGCGCCCCCGGCTGTGGTTTTCTCGCCATGTTTAGCGCAAACCCCGGGCAGATAGATTCAATCTGCGACGACGGTTTGCGCCGACTAACAGCGACTAGTGGGTGATGTAGCCGCCGTCGATGACCAGGTCGGTGCCCTGCATGAAGGTGGCATCGGTCGCGGCCAGATAGTAGGCCAACTCCGCGATCTCCGTTGCCTCGCCAAGTCGGCCGGCGCGGACATATTGCTTGCGTCCGGCTTCGTAATCCGGGTCGGCGGCGATGCGGTCCAGGATCGGCTGGGTGCGGATCGGGCCGGGGCTGATCGCGTTGACGATGATGCCTTCCGGGCCCAGCTCATAGGCCATGGATTTGGTCAGATGGATCAGCGCCGCCTTGGTCAGCCCGTAGACCGAACGCTTGTCGGCGGCAATGTGACCCATCTGGCTGGCGATATGGATGATCCGCCCGCCGCCCTGTTTGCGCATGGCCGGCAGCACCGCCTGGCTCGTAAAGAACGCGGCGGTCAGGTTGACGGAAACGATGCGGTCGAATTCCGCACGGGTAAAGGTACCGAAATCCTTGTTGTCGCGGATGCCCGCATTATTGACCAGCACATCGACCCGGCCGAAGGCGGCCAGCGCCGCAGCGATCATCGCTTCCGGTTGATCCGGCAGGCCGAGGTCGAACTGGCCGTATTCGACCCTCGCCGCGCCTTTCACAATGGTCCGGCATTCCGCCGCCGCTGCTTCCAGTTGCGCCGGCGTGCCGTCAGCCGCGAGAAACAGTG
>CAXBEC010000653.1:0-2206 GCA_963974145.1 uncultured Alphaproteobacteria bacterium
CGATCTTTTCGCGGCCCTCGACGACCATGGGGATACCGACCGGATGGTAGATGGAAGCAAACAACCCGATGAAAAACAGCCCCAGCCCGATCTGCAGCGGCGTCGATGCAAGCCCTGTCACGATCGCCGCCGCACCGATGCCCAGAAAGAATACCGTCAGCATGCCCGGTCGCGACCAGCGGTCCGCCAGCCAGCCGGCTGGTACCGCGCCCGCGCCGAAGGCAATGAATCCGGGCGTCGCCAGCGGCAGCATTTCCGCATAGGTCATGCCGAATTCCTTGACCATCACCACGACCACCAGCGAATACAACGCCATGAACATGTGATCGTACAGGTGGTCCAGATTCAGAAACAGAAAGGCAACGCGATCCCGCAGCATCCAAATATCCTCCCAGACAGATGCCGTATTCTCGCGCTGGCCGGGCCGTCTGTCTTGCGATAACATGACAATTGCTATCGTGAAACGGACAAACAGATGAATGCCGCGCGTACATCCAACCATGTGAAGGCCGAAGCGCTGCGACCGGATATCGTGGCGCTGGCCAATGATTACCCGGCCGGTCACGTCGTTGCCCCGCACAGCCACAGCCGGGCGCAGCTCATTTTCGCCAGCCGGGGCGTCATGACGGTGACAACCGATGAAGGCGCTTTCGTCGTGCCGCCGCAGCGCGCCGTATGGATGCCCGCCGGCACTGTGCACCGGGTCGAATCACGCGGCGCCTATTCGATGCGGACCCTGCTGATCCGCACCGGCACGATCGCCGGACTGCCGGATCGATGCCGCGTCGTGACCGTGGCGCCCTTGTTGCGCGATATCATCCTGGCCATGGTGGATGCGCCGCAGGATTACCCGCCGGGCAGCCCGGAAGAGCGGCTGGCCGCCGTCGCTGCCGACCTGATCGCCACCCTGCCGATTGCGCCGCTGCACCTGCCGATGCCGAATGACAAACGGCTGGGCCGCCTCACCGCTGCCCTGCTCGCCGAACCGGCCGATGCCCGCAGCCTGGATGACTGGGCACGGGAGATCGCCGCCAGCGGGCGGACCCTGGCGCGGCTGTTTCTCGCCGAAACCGGCATGACCTTCCGGGCCTGGCGGCAACAGGCCCGGCTGTTGCGGGCGCTGGAAATGATGGCGGCGGGCCAGCCGGTCACCACCGTCGCATTGGATGTCGGCTATGAAAGCCCCAGCGCGTTTATCGCCATGTTCCGGCGCGTGCTGGGCGTTTCACCGACGCGGTACTTCGCCAATTGAGCGAACCCGCATCTTGCGCCTCCCCCGCGAACACAGTAATCCGTTAGACGAACGAGGCCACAACCGGGCCCGGGAGCGGGGTCAGCAATGACACAACGAAGCAAGATCGGATCGCCCTGCGTGGGTGTCTGCGTGATCGATGCGCGGGTCGACGCCTGTTATGGCTGTTTCCGCACGCCGGGCGAAATTACCGCCTGGCCCGCCGCATCGGATGCGGAAAAACGCGCGATTCTGCTGCGGCTGGACGAACGGCGCGTTCGGGCGGGCATGCCCGCAATCCATGCCGACACCATCGCGGAGAACGGGTAACATCATGGCGGTCATTTCGGATACCGGCGCCAGCGACGCCAAGGTCATCGGCGTTCTGGGCGCGGGGCATTTCTTCAGTCATTTCTACCTGCTGTGCCTGCCGCCGCTGTTTCCGGCGCTGCGGGGCGAATTTGGCGTGTCCTTCGCGGCGCTGGGCCTCATGATGACCAGCTACAACCTGATCGGCGGCCTGATTCAGGCGCCGATGGGCTTTCTGATCGACCGGTTCGGCGCGCGCTGGATCCTGATCGCCGGAGTCGTGCTGATGTCCGGCGCGGTGCTGCTGATGGGCTTCACCGAAAGCTACGAGGCGATCCTGGTGCTGGCGGTGCTCGCGGGGCTGGGTAACAGCGTGATCCATCCGGCCGATTACGCGGTCATGTCCGGGGCAATCAGCGAAGGGCGGCTGGGCCGCGCCTTCAGCCTGCATACGTTCAGCGGCGAATTCGGCGGCGCCTTCGCCCCCGTCGTCATGGGCACGCTGGCCGCGATGTGGGACTGGCGTTCGGCGCTGATGGCCGCCGGGGCCGCCGGGCTGGTCGTCGCCGCGATCATGGCGAGCCAGAGCCGGCTGCTGGTCGATGACACCGGCGGCACCCGCGCCGACGCGGCCCCCGACAGCAAGGCGCAGGCGACCGGCATGAA
>CAXBEC010000654.1:0-2202 GCA_963974145.1 uncultured Alphaproteobacteria bacterium
GATCCGGCCAGCGCGACAGCATCGCGCGCAGCACGCGGGACAGGGTGCTCTTGCCGACCGCGACGCTGCCGCCGATCGCGATCACATAGGGTGGCGGGCTGACGAAGCGGCCGAGGAACTCGTCCTTGACCGAACCAAGCTGCTTCGCCGCCCGCACATGCAGGTTCAGCAGGCGCGACAGCGGCAGGTAGATATCCACCGCCTCCGGCACGGACAGCACATCGCCGAGCCCGCGTAGCGCCGTCAGCTCGGTCTCGGAGAGGGTCAGCGGCGTGTTGAACCGCAATTCCGCCCATTCCGCGCGGGTGAACCTGTTGTATTTGGGGATATCCATATCTACGGCCTGACTGTTTTCCCGCAAACTGATATTCGAGCAGCGCTCCCCTGTCCATGGGCAAGCGCCGACGGCACGGCGCCTACACGCCTTAATATTGCCAAGCTCCCGCCGGCACCATACATTCCCGTATTCGCATTTATGAATTCGAGGAACCGTTACAGGGCTGGGACCAGATAACCGGACATGCAATTCGACCGGCGTCACGCTATCCAGGGCATTGCGAAACAGCTTTACGGCTATGCGGTAAGCCTGTGCGCCGATGCGACACTCGCTGAGGATCTGAGCCAGGAAACCATCGCCCGCGCCATTGCCGCCTCGCGGGCACCGAAGGATCGCGCGGCCTTCCGCGCATGGCTGTTCCGGATTCTGCGCAACGCTTTTATCGACCACACGCGGCGTCAGGGCCGGCTGGTCTCGCTGGAAGTGAACGACGTCGCCGACGCGGCTGAAGACCGGCATGCCAATGGACCGGCAGTATTCAATGACCGGATGATTGACGCCCTGACCGTACGGATCGCTTTCCAGCGGCTGCAGGCGACACAGCGCGAAATAATCGGACTGGTCGATGTCGTCGGTTTCAGTTATGTGGAGGTCGCCGATTTACTCGAAATCCCGATCGGCACGGTCATGAGCCGGTTGAGCCGCGCCCGCGCGGCACTGGCACACGCCGTCACCGACACCAATATCGTCCCGATGCCGCAGCGCATCGGCCAAAGGACCCGATAGAGTTTTCGCACCATGCCATCAACACCCGAAGATCAGATGTCCGACTGGGAGGCCCTGAATGCCTATGTCGACGGCATGCTCCCGCCCCGGCAAGCGGCCGAAATCGCCGGGCGAATCGCTCGTGAACCGGATCTGGCGAAGCGAGCGGCGGCGTTGAGCCGGATGAAAGCCTCGGTTGCGACATCGTTCGACACCGATGATTTCGAGCCGCAATTCCACGAGATACCGCAAGCTGCCGCGCCTGCCCGAAAGGGCCGCACGGTCTGGCGCCGGGGTTTCGCGGCCGCCGCGGCCATGCTTCTTATTGCAGCCGGCATCGCTTATTCATCATTTAACGACCCGGCTCCATCGGACTGGGTCGCCGCCGCCGCCACCCGGCACAGCGCAATGTCGGCGCAGGACGTTCCCGAGCTGAAACCGCAGATTCATACCGTCACGGCAGATGCCGGGTTTCAACCCTATGTGCCGGACCTCGCGGCGGCGCGCCTGCGCCCGGTCGCAGCGGCCCCCTTCCCTGTCGACCATGAAACGGGAAACACGGATTCCGGCATTATTCTGCATTTCCGCGGCACGCGCGGCTGCAAGCTGAGCTATGTCGCGCTGATGCTTCCCGGTCTCGACAGCCGGTTTGGCGAAACACTGCAAACCACCACAGGCGCGGGTTTCCAGGGCTATTCATGGCGGGTCGGCGATATCGGTTACCTGCTGCTCGCCACGGACATGGATAGCGAACGCCTGGCGGTGCTGGCGGAAACAATCCATTCGGCAAGCCGCAAACATCGCCCGCTCAACGATGCGGCGCGGCTGCGCCTGGCGCAAAGCAGGGCGGAAAGCCAAGCCTGCGCCGCCTGAGCTGCCGTTTTCCGGAATTATTTTCAGGGCGATGGAATAAAATACGCTGCTGATGCGTTTCTTCTCCACGGTGCATCGTGCCCGGCCTTCTGCCGGCGGCACGGGATGCGGATGACTTCAGGGAGGAAGACCATGGCGCGCAAGATCGACAAACATTCGAAAGACCTGTTCGAGTTGTACCGGGACGACCCGGAAGGCGCGGATCGCAAACTGTTCGGCCGCGAACCTCACTCTGACCGCCGGGGATTCCTGCGCGGCGCGGGCCTCGCGGCGATGGGGGCCGCCAT
>CAXBEC010000655.1:0-2196 GCA_963974145.1 uncultured Alphaproteobacteria bacterium
AGTCGAGGTCGCGGTTGCGCCAAGCAAGCCGGTCGATGGTGTCGTATTGATGCCCCTCGACAGCCGCCGCCAGTTCGTCCCCCAGGGGGGCGATATTGTTGGTAACGCCGAAGGTACCGTCGCGCTGGTACCGGCCCGCCCGCCCCGCGATCTGGCCGATTTCCGCCGGGGTCAGCCGTCGCGGTTTTTCGCCGTCATACTTGCGCGTGCCGGCAAAGGCGACATGGTCGATTTCCATGTTCAACCCCATGCCGATGGCGTCGGTCGCCACCATGAAGTCAACCTCGCCCGCCTGGTACATCGCGACCTGGGCGTTGCGGGTGCGGGGCGACAGCGCCCCCAGGACGACGGCCGTGCCGCCGCGATGCCGCCGCACCAGTTCCGCCAGCCCATAGACCTCGTTCAGGGAGAACGCGACGATTGCGCTGCGCCGGGGCAGCCGGGTCAGCTTCTTCGCGCCCGCATAGGTCAGGGTGGAAAAGCGCGGCCTGGTTTCAATCTGTGCTTCCGGGATCAGGCGACGCAGCAGCGGCGCGATTGTGTCCGAGCCGAGCAGCATGGTTTCCTCCCGCCCGCGCGCATGCAGCAGGCGGTCGGTGAAGATATGACCACGTTCCCGGTCGGCGCAGAGCTGGATTTCGTCAATGGCCAGAAAATCGACTTCGCGGTCGAGCGGCATCGATTCGACGGTACAGACAAACCAGCGGGGCCGCGGCGGAATGATCTTTTCCTCGCCGGTAATCAGCGCCACGGTACGCCGCCCCTTGAGGGCAACGATCCGGTCGTAATTTTCCCGTGCCAGAAGCCGCAGCGGAAACCCGATCATGCCTGTCGCATGGCCGAGCATGCGCTCTATCGCCAGATAGGTCTTGCCGGTATTGGTAGGCCCAAGGACAGCCCGTACCCGGCCCTGATTCTCAGACAACGACATGTTGCGGCAAACATCGCGGGATTCTCTGCCGATAGCAAGGATTAGCTTGGGTTGGGAATTCCGGCGTTCAATTGTGTTCCGGTACGGAATCGGCGACCATGACGCCATAATAGAAAATCAAGCGAACAGGGAAATTTTCATGAAATTCGGAGTGCTTCAGTTTTTCAGCTGGCCGGGCCGGCGCGTCCCATTGGCCACCATCTATGACCGGGCATTCCAGCGGACCAAAATCATGGACGAAACCGGATATGACGCGGTCTGGCTGGCGGAGCATCATTTCAGCACCTACAGCGTCTGCCCCTCCGTCCATGTCATGGGCACCCATATCGCGGCGCATACCAAACGGTTGCGGATCGGCATGGCCGTATCGCTGGCCGGTTTCTATCATCCGCTGCGGCTGGCGGAGGAAGTGGCGCTGCTGGACCACCTCTCCGGCGGGCGCGTGAACTGGGGCGCGGGACGCGGCTTCGACGCCAGCGAGCACAAGGTTTTCGGCGTCGACCCGAAAGACAGCTACCCGAAATTCCGCGAAAATGTCGATATTGTCATGAAGGCCTGGGGCAGCGACAAGTTCACCCATCACGGCGAATTCTGGGATTTCGAGGAAATCGAGGTCCTGCCCAAGCCGCTGCAGGACCCGATGCCGGTCTGGCTGGCCGCGGCCTCGAACGAAGCCATCGAATGGGCGGCCGAAAAGGGCTTTTCGATCATGATGAGCCCGCATGCCGGTTACACCGATATCGCGGAGAAGAAGGTTTTCTATCGGGAAACACTGGAATCGGCCGGGCACAAGTTCGGCAAGCGCGATATCCCCGTCGCCCGGACCATTGCCCTCGCCGAAACGCAGGACGAAGCGGAAGCGATCGGGCGGCGCGGTGCGGAATTCATGTTCGGCGCCTATCTGCGCAACAACCACCATATCCGGGGAAAGCCCGGCGACGCCACGGGCAAGACCCAGTCAAACGAAGCCCTGCTGGCGGCGGAAGCCGCCAATATGGACCCGGTCGAGCGCTATATTCAGCAGGTGGCCATCTGCGGCACCCCGGAAAAGGCCGTCGACATCATCCAGGAGCTGCAGGAAACCATCCCGCTCGATTACCTGATGATTGCGCCGCTGAGCCACAATTCATTCACGCTGTTTACCAAAAAGGTCCTGCCGAAGTTCCTTTAGGCGCTCAGCGCGCGGGCGGCTTGCCGTTCATCGACGGATTGGCCGCCAGCATGCGGCCGACCACCAGCGGCGCGAGGACCGACGATGCGATGAC
>CAXBEC010000656.1:0-2194 GCA_963974145.1 uncultured Alphaproteobacteria bacterium
CATGACCGGATTTGGCGCATCCGCGCCCGCCTCCGCATTATACGAACATTTCGGCATCACGGCGGACGCCGTCGCGGCTGCCGTAAAAAAACGGCTTTAGGCCTCGCTCAAATAACGGGAGAACAACCCCATGGCAGTACGTGTAGCAATTAACGGATTTGGTCGCATCGGCCGGCTGGTCCTTCGCGCGGCAATGGAATCGAAGCGCGACGATATCGAATTCGTCGGCATCAATGACCTCGGCTCCGTGCAGGCGAATGCGCATCTCATCAAATATGATTCGGTGCATGGTGTGTATCCGGGTGAAATCACCCATGGCGATGACTGGCTCGATATGGGCCGCGGCAAGATCAAGGTCACGGCGGAACGCGATCCGACCAAGCTGCCCTGGAAGGAACTCGGCGTCGATATCGCCTTCGAATGCACGGGTATCGCAATGCACCTGGAAGCCGGCGCCAAACGCGTACTGGTGTCTGCTCCGGCGACGGGTGCCGACCTCACCGTGGTCTATGGCGTCAACCACGACCAGCTCGATGCCAGCCACACCATCGTGTCGAATGCCTCCTGCACGACCAACTGTCTGGCGCCCGTTGCTCATGTATTACATCAGGCAGTCGGCATCGAACGCGGCTACATGACGACGATCCACGCCTTTACCGGTGACCAGTCGACCGTCGATACGCTGCATTCCGACCTGCGCCGGGCGCGGGCCGCATCCATGTCGCTGATTCCGACCTCGACCGGCGCCGCAAAGGCTGTTGGCCTGGTGCTGCCGGAACTGGCCGGCAAGCTGGATGGCACGGCGATTCGCGTACCGACGGCAAATGTGTCGCTGATCGACCTGAAATTCGATTCCTCGCGCGCGACCGATGTTGCGGAAATCAACGGCGCCATCATGCAGGCGTCTGCAGGATCGCTGAAGGGCGTTCTCGACACAAACGATGAACCGCTGGTGTCCATCGATTTCAACCATAACCCGGCGAGTTCCACCTTCGACCTGACCCAGACGCAGGTCATCGACGGCACGCTGGTCCGCGTCATGTCCTGGTATGACAACGAATGGGGCTTCTCGAACCGGATGTCCGACACGGCCGTGGCCATGGGGAAACTCGGCTGATCCCAGGCGGCCCGGCGATCACGGTCACCTCACCCGCCCAGGCGGCAGCGGCAGTGTCCGCCGCTGCCGCCCTGGAGCGCCCTGTTACCCTGCTCAGCGCACTGGATGCGGCCGGATATGCCGGACCGGGCTGGTTTGCTGCGCTGGTCGATGTCGCGCGAGCCGATCACCCGGACACAGAGGTGGATTCCATTCTCGATTGTGGCGATGCCGCAGGTTATGCTCTGGCTGCGTTGCGGCTCGGTTTCAAGGCGGTCCGCTACGATGGCCCTGCCACCGAGCGCGTTGCCAAGATTGCAGAACACTATAATGCCCGCATTATCCCGGACCGACCGGTTTCACTCGACCTGGATGAGATTGAAACATCAGGGGGCGACATGAAAGCTGCCTGTGCCCACTGGCTGCAAACCTATCCCGTTTAGGAAATATCGCCCGATCGCTCCGCCTACCCTATCCAGGTGACGTAATCATGGTGAAAATTACGCATTTTGATCTCCGTTGCGGCTTCTAAATCTGATAGAATGACGCTGCAACGCGGGGAACGTCATTTATTCATGTAATCCGGTAGCGCGCCCCCGGGGGACTGCGCATCGGGTTTGGATCATCACGAAGGAAAAGGAATACCGATGAGAATTACGCAGCGCGTGAAGAAAATTCTGGCCAATTACGAAAGCGACAATCCTGGCACCAAGGCCAATCTGGCGCGAATTCTCATGCATGGTCGTCTGGGTGGGACCGGAAAGCTGGTCATTCTGCCCGTGGACCAGGGCTTCGAACACGGCCCGGCGCGCAGTTTCGCGAAGAATCCCCCGGCCTATGACCCGCATTACTTCTTCCAGCTTGCCATTGATGCCGGCCTGTCCGCCTATGCGGCGCCGCTGGGCAGCCTGGAAGCGGGTGCCGACACCTTCGCCGGGGCGGTACCGCTGATCCTCAAATGCAACAGCTCCAACAGCCACGCGACCTCCAAGGACCAGGCTGTATACGGTACGGTTGACGATGCCCTGCGGCTCGGCTGTTCGGCTGTCGGTTTCACCATTTACCCGGGTTCGGACGACCAGTTCGAAATGATGGAGG
>CAXBEC010000657.1:0-2193 GCA_963974145.1 uncultured Alphaproteobacteria bacterium
GGGTGCCGGCGATTGCGATACTGGCGGAAAAACTGTTCGGGTTCAGCGCCGACCGCACGCTGCCGGCATGGCGGCAGGACAGTTTCAGGCTGGACGACGACGCCGTCGGCCCCGTTGACGGGCCGCCCGTGGTCTTCCTCACCGATACGTTCAACCGCTGGTTCGAGCCCGAAAACGCCCGCGCCGCCGTGACCGTTCTGATGGCGGCCGGCTACCGGGTGCACCTGCCCGCCCCACCACAAGGCAAGCGGCCGCTGTGCTGCGGGCGGACCTTCCTGGCATCCGGGCAGGTCGATGAGGCAAAGGCCGAGATCCGGCGCACCATGAAAGCGCTGGAGCCCTATCTGGAAAAAGGCATGCCCGTGATCGGGCTGGAACCGTCCTGCCTGTTTACATTTCGCGACGAGGCGCTCGCGCTGCTGCCCGGCAATGCCGCAAAGCGGCTCGCCGATTCCGCGATGCTATTCGAGGAATTCCTGGCGCAGGAAAAAGACGCCGGACACCTGTCCCTGTCGCTGGCGCCGGTGAAATTCCGCAAGGCGCTGTTGCACGGCCATTGCCACCAGAAAGCCTTCGCGGCGATGGGATCGGTGGAAAGCGTATTGCGCATGATACCGGAGCTTGAGGTCGAAACCATCGCGTCCAGCTGCTGCGGCATGGCGGGGTCCTTCGGCTACAAACCGGAAAACCAGGACGTCTCGATGCAGATGGCGGAGGCCTCCCTGCTGCCCGCCATCCGCAAGGCCGAGCCCGAAACGATCCTGGTCGCCGACGGCACCAGCTGCCGCCATCAGATCCAGCACGGCGCCGGCCGCGAGGCCATTCATGTGGCGCGGGTTCTGGAAAGCGCCCTGGTGCGGGGCCACGCATGAGTGACATTGCCGAGCCCATCACCCGGCACTCGCTGCATGAGGTCGTCACCGACCGCATCCGCGAGATGATCACCGAAGGTGCCTTTTCGCCCGGGTCACGCTTGCCGGAACGGGTCCTGTGCGAACGGCTCGCCATTTCCCGCACGCCGCTGCGCGAGGCGATGAAGGTCCTGGCCACCGAAGGGCTGCTAGAAATCGCGCCGAACAAGGGCGCAAGAGTAGTCGGGCTGACGATCAAGGACGTGGACGAGCTGTTTCCGGTCATGGGGGCGCTGGAGGCGCTGGCCGGCGAACTGGCGGCCAGCCGGATCACCGAAGAGGAAATCGCGGAAATCCGTGTGCTGCATTACCAGATGGCGCTGCATCACACCCGCGGCGAACATTCGCCCTATTTCAAGAGCAACCAGGACATTCACGAAAAGATCCTCAACGCCGCCCGCAACCCGACCCTGAGCGCGTCCTATCGCAATCTGGCGGGCCGGATACGCGGCGCGCGCTTCGCCGCCAACATGTCCGCCGCGCGCTGGGCGCAGGCGATGGCGGAGCACGAGGAAATGCTGGCCGCGCTGGAGGATCGTGACGGTCCGCGCCTGTCGGAAATCATGAAGCGCCACCTGCACAACAAATGCGTCACGGTGAAGGAAGCGCTGGCAGGCGCCTCAGGCTAGCCCCGCACCATCGCCGCCAGAACATCCCGAACGGTAACCATGCCGACGACACGGCCGCTTTCATCGATAACCCGTGCCGTATCCCCATCCATGCCGGCGAAGCGTCGCGCCGCTTCTTCCAGCAGCAAGCCGCGTTCCAGTTCCGGGCCACCCTGCCCGTCTTCGAGCGGCCGCATGATACTGCCAAGCCGGATCACCCGCCCCGGATCGATGTCCCGGACGAAGTCCGCGATGTAATCATCAGCGGGCGCCAGCACGATCTGTTCGGCGCTGCCCTGTTGCACGATTTCGCCGTCACGCAATATGGCAATGTCGTCGCCGATCCGGATCGCCTCGTCCAGGTCATGGGTAATGAAGACGATGGTCTTGCGCAGCTCTGCCTGCAGCGCCAGCAACATGTCCTGCATGTCGCGGCGGATCAGGGGGTCGAGCGCGCTGAACGCCTCGTCCATCAGCAGGATTTCCGCATCCGTTGCGAGCGCCCGGGCGAGGCCGACGCGTTGCTGCATACCGCCGGAAAGCTGGCCCGGATAGCGGGCGCCCTGCCCGCCCAGCCCGACCCTCTCCAGCCAGTAGGCGGTCTGGCGTTCGATTTCGGCCGCCGCGCGTCCCTGTATCGCCAGCCCGTAGCCCACGTTCTGCGCGACCGTGCG
>CAXBEC010000658.1:0-2188 GCA_963974145.1 uncultured Alphaproteobacteria bacterium
CAAACCGGGTGAAATGGCTTTCGCCGCCAACAACCCGCAGGTCCAGCTTGTCAGCAATGCGGAAATAGCCGGCGAAATCATCCGGGATCACCGGCTCTTCCAGCCAGTAGATTTCGAACTCCTCCAGCTTGCGGCCCATCAGGATCGCCTTGTCCGCCGTCCAGGCCATGTTTACGTCGACCATGATGTCGATGTCGGGACCGACCGCGTCGCGCACCATCCTCACATTCGCGACGTCTTCGGCATCGGTCCAGATATGGCCGACCTGCATCTTGATTGCCTTGTAGCCTTCGGAAACGAAGCGCTGCGCCTTTTCGGCCATGCCCTCGCCGCCCATGCCGCGCCAGCAGCCCGAGCCATAAACCGGCACTTCGGTCCGGAAATTTCCCCACAGCCGATGCAGCGGCATACCCGCCTTCTGGCCGACGAGATCCCACAGTGCAACATCGATAATCGACAGCCCCAGCAACGGCGCCCCGCCGCGGCCATCCGCAAAGGTTACGCGCCAGATATCACGCCAGATGCCCTCGACCTCGGTCGCGTCCCGCCCCAGGATACGTGGTGTTATCAACTCGTCGATGGCAGCTTTGGTCGTGCGCATCCCTTCGCGCAGGTAAAGTTGATAGCCCATGCCGACGAGGCCCGATTCGGTTTCGATCTCTACAACCAGGATCTGGCGCGGACGGTTGAAGCCGGCCTGCAACGACGGCATCACCCGGAACGGCAGCTCCAGGAAAGTCGTGCGGACGTCTTTGATTTTCATCTATTCCCCCTCAGCATTCATATGCGTTGTTGTTTGTTACGTTTTATGCCCGCCGGTCCATTACGATAAAGCCGGAAGCATCGATCCGCGCGTCAAAGCTGGCGGATACGAATGTGGATGTTGCATCTTCCGCGATTATCGCCGGACCCGCAATGTGCATCCCGGGCTCCAGATCAATACGCCGGTACTGCGCAATATCCGTGGTCGCCTGGGTTGCCGGGTCGAAAACGGGTCGATGTCCGAATGGGGCGGGCGCCGCAAACCCTGCCGGTTCCGCGACCGCCTGCAGCTCTGCTTCGCCGGTACTAATGGTCATTGCCCAGGTCAGCACTTCAATATTCGCATCCGGGATGGTGCGGCCATACAGCGCCTGGTATTCACGGTCATACACCTCCTTCAGCATCGCGGTGTCTTCCGCCGTGAGGTGCCGGTTGGGCAGCGGCACCACGATTTCATGTCCCTGCCCCATATAACGCATGAAGGCGATGCGTTTTTCGGTCAGCGCCGCATCACCGGCGCCGGAACGTACCACGGCGAGCGCTTCATTCTGCATCGCTTCCAGAAGGTTATTGGCCTGCTGGGTATCAAAGTCGCGAAGAGTCATATAACGGCTGCGGACAACTTCGTAGGCGATGGGGGCGCGCAGAAACCCAACAGCGGAACCGACTCCGGCATCCGTCGGTACGATCACCCTGTCTATGGCGAGTTTTTCTGCCAGCCTGGCGGCATGCAACGGTGCGGCGCCGCCAAAGGCGATAATCGCGTGATCGCCGATGACCTTACCACGTTCAATGGCATGCACCCGCGCCGCGTTGGCCATATTCTCATCGACCATCTCAATAACGCCATACCCGGCAAGCTCTCCGCTGAGTTTCAGGGGCGCCCCGATGGCCGTTTCCAAAGATGAAAGCGATTTTTCCGGAGAAAGTTTCACCTTTCCGCCAGCGAAGCTGGCGGGATCGATACGGCCAAGAGCGACATCGCCATCGGTAACAGTCGGCGCCGTACCGCCACGATTATAACAGGCAGGTCCGGGATTTGATCCGGCACTGCGGGGACCAACCGTGATCTGCTGAAGAGAATCGAGCGAGGCGATGGATCCGCCACCGGCGCCAATTTCCACCATCTCGATAACAGGAATTCGCAATGGCAAGCCACTGCCCTTGCGGAACCGCGCCTGACGATCAACCTCGAAACTGCGACCGGACTCGGGTGTATAGTCTTCAATCAGGCAGATCTTCGCCGTGGTACCGCCCATATCAAAGGAAAGTGCCTTTGCCGTCCCGGTTTCCATCGCCACACCGGTGGCCAGGATAGCACCGCCGGCAGGACCGGATTCGACCAGCCGGATCGGGAATCGTACAGCGGTTTCAAGCGTCGTCAGGCCGCCACCCGAGGTCATCATGAACAGTGCGCCCCGGAATC
>CAXBEC010000659.1:0-2186 GCA_963974145.1 uncultured Alphaproteobacteria bacterium
CATGCTGATAGGGACTCATCGTACCCGGATCAACATTCAGGTACGGGTCCAGCTTGCGCAGCCGCACCCGATAACCGCGCGCCTGCAGCAACGCACCCAGCGCTGCTGACGACAAGCCCTTACCCAGTGAGGAAACCACGCCGCCCGTAATAAAGATGAATCGCGTCATGGAGCGACAGTTTAATCCAATCCGTTGCCGCATCACAGATTTAAAGACGGCAAAATGAAAATCAGCCTTCGCCGGGTTATTCCGATCGGCGCAAAGTCCCGGTTTACGCCATTAGCGCGAAATCGGAACCTCGCCCTCTTTGGTCTCCGGGACCGCCGGGGCCGTGCTTGCCGCCGGTTGATCGAGAATCGATTCGGGCGTCGATGTGTGACTGGCCAGAATTGCCAGTGACAGGCTCGTCAGCATGAACAGCGCCGCCAGCACGGCCGTCGCCCGTGTCAGCAGGTTTGCCGTCCCGCGGACACTCATCATACCGCCGCCACCGCCACCGCCGCCAATACCCAGACCGCCACCTTCGCTGCGCTGCAGCAGCACGGTAATGACCAGCGCAATCGCCAGCATGAGATGAATGACCAGAAGAATGGTTTCCATCGTTCAACCTTTCGCCCGTTCAGGCGCTATTCCAATAAGCCGCATTTCGCGTTCGCGGCTGTATTTAGTCGTTCAAGGCGTAAATGGCCAGCGCAAATCAGACCTGCCGTCAGGCACAGCAGCCCGCAATCGCCAAAAAGTCGCTCGCCTTGAGACTGGCCCCGCCGACCAGCGCGCCGTCAACATCCGCCAGCGCCATCAGCACAGCCGCGTTTTCTGGTTTCACCGAGCCACCATATAACAGTCGCACCCCACCGGCGAATGCTGCGCCATGGCTCGCCTGGACATGCTGTCGCATGTGGTGGTGTATGGTCTGCACATCTTCCGGTGTCGGTGTCCGTCCCGTGCCGATCGCCCAGACTGGTTCATAGGCAATAACCGTATTTGTCGCGCTGGCCTGTTCCGGCAGGGATCCGCTCAACTGCCCCGCAACCACTGTTTCCGCCTCACCCGCGTCGCGCTGCGCTTCGGTTTCGCCGACACAGACCACCGCCACCAGCCCGGCGCGATGTGCCGCCTCGGCCTTGGCCCGGACAACCGCATCGGATTCGCCGTGATCCGCCCGCCGTTCGGAATGACCGACAATGACAAAACCGCAGCCGCAATCCGCCAGCATTTCCGCACTGATATCACCGGTATGCGCGCCACTGACCGCGTGATGGCAGTCCTGCCCGCCCAGCGCGACTCCGGAATCCCGCAGGGCACCGGCCACCGTGGCCAGATGCAGCGCCGGCGGACAGACCAGCAGGTCGCACGCAACGCCGCCGGCACCCTCAGCAATACCGCGGGAAAGCATAGCGGCTTCCGCCTGGAGTCCGTTCATTTTCCAGTTGCCGGCAATCAGTGCCGTCCGTTTTGCGTTCATTGTTACGAATTCCCCTGAATTGACGTTCCCTTACGACATCTAGCATGTCACCTGCGGCCGGGCCATATGGTGCAAGAAAGAAACGAATAGCGGTTGCGAGCCAGACAGGTGGCTTCTAATATGCCGCGCCACGCCGGAGGGCGTGTATTTTCAAAGGTTTCAAGGGAAACGGGTATGCTCGAAGCCCTGCGGCAAGGCGTTCAGTCCTGGTATTTCAAGGGGCTTCTTATCATTCTGATCTCCAGCTTTGCGGTTTGGGGTGTCGGCGATATTTTCAGGAGCGGCCCTTCGGGCGGCGCCGTCATAACGGTCGGCGACCGTGATATCAGCCCGGCGGAGCTGTATAATTCGTTCCGGCTGCGGCTGAGCCAGATTTCGCGTCGGCTTGGCAACGACATCTCCATCCAGGAAGCACAGCAGCTCGGACTGGTCGACCAGACCGTCGAGGCGCTCTCGACGGAAGCATTGTACGAAGTCGAGGCCGCCGAACTGGGTATCGTCATCAGCGACGAGGCACTGAGCCGCCAGATCCGGGAACAGAGCGCGTTCAAAAACAGTCTGGGGCAATTTGACCGCGCCCAGTTCGAGCGCATTGTCAACGCGAACGGCATGACCGAAGCCGGGTTTGTCACCCAGTTGCGCAAGGAATTCATCCGCGACCAGATTCTCCGCAGCCTCGCCGGCGGTCTCCCGGAATCCCGGGAACTGTCGCAGCGGCTG
>CAXBEC010000660.1:0-2172 GCA_963974145.1 uncultured Alphaproteobacteria bacterium
TTTCGGCAGCGGGTTGTGCGGAATGGGACCGAGGTTATCTTCGGCGCAATCCTGGCCGGTGAAGACGGCCAGTATGCCGGGCATCGCGCGGGCGGAGCCGTCGTCGATATCGAGGATTCGTGCATGCGGGTGCGGCGAGCGCACCATCGCTGCCCAGGTCTGGCCCGGCAGGCTGAAATCGTCGGTGAACCGGCCCTTTCCTGTCAGCAGCCGCTGGTCTTCCGTCCGCCGCAGCGGTTTGCCGATATTGCGAATGATATGTTCGTCGATTGCCATGCGCTGTCCCGTTTCTGCTAACCCGCCAGGTAATCCCGTACCGCCAGCGACAGTGTAACAATGCCCATCCCGGCCAGTGTCAGCAATGCGGCGTTGCGGAAATGGCGATGACCGCCGCGGGAAAAATAACGGGCGCCGAACCATGTGGCGCCCGAATAGAGCGGAACCAGCAGCAGCGCGGCGATCACCACCCGCTGCGTAAACAGCCCGTGATACCACAGCGGAATCAGCGAACATAAGGAAAGCGAAACCAGCGCGCCAAGGACATTGGCGCGCTGCTGCTGTGCGGTGCCGGGGCGGGACAGGGCGATGGCGACCGCGAGGGGACCGCCAACTCCGGCGGAACCCTGCACTAGCCCGGCGGCGACGCCCGTGCCCAGTGCGGCGACGGTTCCGGCCGCGCCCGGCGGTTGCCAGTTCCGGTACAGCATCGCGACCATGACCAGCACGAATCCGGAAATCGTCATCCGCATCAGTTCCGGCGCGACCGCAACCAGCACCAGCGTGCCGAGGGGCGCGGCGGCGAAGACGGCCAACCCGAAGGGTATGACGAAGGCGCGGTCGGAAAAGCGGGCTGCATTCGGCAGCAACTGGAACATGGACGGCAGGCCGGACAGGGCGGCAATCGCCACCGCGTCCCGCGGACCGAAGATCGTGGCCAGCACCATGATGACGACCAGCGCGCCGCCGAACCCGACAAAGCCGCGCAGGAACCCGGCGAGCAAGGCAGATGCGGCAAACAGCGCCAGCTCGAACGGGGATGCCGTTCCGATCAGGCCTTCGACAATATTGACCATCCGGATCGATTCCCCAATAAGACGGCGGATAGTGCCGCCCGTGCCCCCATGCCACGGCAACTGGCATTCTTATACAGCATGCCGCATGTTTCTCGCGGCCCCGATGCGGTGTTAATGTCCGCCCGCTCGCCATGCAACACTGTAAGGCAAACAACCGATGGCCCTTCCGCTTCACAATATCCGCGTACTCGACCTGACCCGGGCGCTGGCCGGGCCGTTCTGCACCATGTGCCTGGGGGATTTCGGGGCGGATGTGATCAAGGTGGAATCCGCGCCACAGGGCGATATGACCCGGGTCTGGCCGCCGCATGACCGTGGTGTCTCGACCTATTACCTTTCGGCCAACCGCAACAAGCGCAATCTCGCCGTCAATTTTCGCGATCCGAAGGGGCTTGCCCTGCTCCGCCAAATGGCACGCGAGGTCGATATCGTCGTGGAAAATTTCAAGCCCGGCCGGGCGGACGAAATGGGTCTCGGCTACGATGCGCTGCGTCAGGAAAATCCGGGGCTGATCTATGCCAGCATCACCGGTTTCGGCCGCGACGGCCCCTATGGCGACTGGCCCGGATTCGACCAGATCGCCCAGGGCATGTCCGGGCTGATGGGATTGACCGGCTATCCCGATGGCGACCCGACGCGGGTCGGCCTCCCCATCGCCGACATCACGTCGGGCATGTGGTCGGCCATGGGTATCCTCGCCGCCGTGGCGCAGCGGCAGGTTACCGGCGAGGGGCAGCGGGTCGAGAATTCGCTGCTGTCCTCGACGGTCGCCCTGCTGTCCCTGCAGGCGCAACGCTTCCTGTCGGTCGGCGAAGTGCCCGGCCGTACCGGCAATGACCACATGGTGATCTACCCTTACGGCACCTTTGAAGCGCGCGATGCGGGGCTCAATGTTGCCGCCGCGACGCAGGATATGTGGCTTGCCCTTTGCGGGATACTCGGCCTCGACTCCCTGACAGAGATGCCGGCGTTCGCCGACAATGCGAAGCGCCTCGCGAACCGGGATCGCTTGCGTGATCTGCTGAACGAACGGTTCCGCACGGATACGGCGATTGCCTGGACCCGCCGGCTGGTCGACGCAGGCATACCGTCCGGTCCG
>CAXBEC010000661.1:0-2171 GCA_963974145.1 uncultured Alphaproteobacteria bacterium
GAACAGCATGTGGTTGATGACGCCGTCCAGGCTCTGGCGGTTATAATCGATGATCCACCACAGATTGCCGACATCGTATTTCCAGCCTTCGAGCAGCGCCTCGAACACATTGCCTTCGTCCAGTTCCGCATCGCCCATCAACCCGACCATGCGGCCCGGTTTCACATCCGCGCCCATGCGGCCATGCAGATTCGCATAATCCTGCACCAGCGCCGCAAAAAGCGTTTCGGCAATCCCGAGGCCGACCGAGCCGGTCGAGAAATCGACGTCGCCGCCATCCTTGGTCCGCGACGGATAGGATTGCGCGCCGCCGAAACTGCGGAAATTTTTCAGCTTGTCGATGTCCTGCCGGCCCAGCAGATGCATGATCGCGTGATAGACCGGGCTGGCATGCGGTTTCACCGCGATCCGGTCTTCCGGCCGCAGCACATCCATATACAGCGCGGTCAGCAGCGTCGCCGCCGAGGCGCAGGATGCCTGATGCCCACCGACCTTCAACCCGTCCCGGCTGGGCCGGATGTGGTTGGCGTTATGGATCATCCAGGAGGACAGCCACAGGATCTTGCGCTCGATCTCCTGCAGGCAGGCGAGTTGATCCGGCGCGATGATCGAAGACGATCCGCTATCGATGAGTCTGAGGTTCGTGGGCGCTGTTGGAGGCATCGGCCGGTTCCTTTTACCGCGGAAGAAATTCGCTCCGATTATACAATGCGGCCTACGGTCAATCTTTCCCAAGGATGCTTTCTATTCCACTAATTTGGCAATATATTTCAGAAATTGACAAAATAACGGTGGATTATGTCTGACACACGGCTTGATGAGATAGATCGGCGCATCCTGGGCGTTTTGCAGGAAGATGCACGCATCGCCAATGTGGAACTCGCCGGACGGGTCGGCATTTCCGCCTCGCCCTGCTGGCGGCGGGTTCGGGAAATGGAGGAAACCGGCGTTATTTCGCGCTATGTAACACTAGTCGACCCGGCAACGCTCGACCTCCGGGTCAGCGTCTTCGTGCAGGTGACGCTGGAAAAACAGGTCGAAGGCGCGCTGGAGGTTTTCGAAAAAGCCGTGCAGGCCCGTCCCGAAGTGATGGAATGCTACCTCATGACGGGGGATGCGGATTATCACCTGCGCGTCGTTGTCCCCGACCTGACCGCCTATGAACGGTTCCTGATGGATCACCTCACCCGTGTACCCGGCATCGCCAATATCCGGTCCAGTTTCGCCCTGAAACAGGTGAAATACACCACCGCCCTGCCGCTGGCGCCGGCGGGTTAAAAACGGTGCCGATACGGCAAAACCGAGAAAACGGTTGTTTTTTCGCGCCGTTTGACCCATTTTCCGCGCAACTTACCGCCCAACAACCAAGGAAACTCCGTGGCAAAAGAAGAACTGCTGGAATTTGACGGCACCGTAACCGAGGTGCTGCCCAACGCAATGTTTCGCGTAAAGCTCGAAAACGAGCATGAATTGCTGGCCCATACGGCCGGAAAGATGCGCCGCTTTCGCATCCGCGTCCTCGCCGGTGACAAGGTCACGGTCGAGATGACGCCCTACGACCTGACCAAGGGCCGGATCACCTACCGCTTCAAATAGCGGTCGCGGCGTCCGGGCCTTCGGTACTGACCAGGGCCAGGGCCGCTTCGATGACATCCGCGCCCGCTTCGGCGCCATAGGCGTTTTCACTCAGGTAGCGTCGCCAGCGCCGGGCACCCGGCATGCCATTGAACAGCCCCAGAATGTGCCGCGTCATGGCGCATAACGCCACACCTTCGTCCAATCGTGCCCGCACATAGGGCAGGAAGGCCAGCACCGCTTCATACCGGTGCTGCAGCCTGTCGGGCGCTCCGAAGAAACGGCTGTCCGCCTGCGCCAGAATCCAGGGATCGCGATAGGCCGCGCGTCCGATCATCGCCCCATCAACCTGCTCGAGATGCGTTGCCGCAGCATCGAGCGACGGCACGCCGCCGTTCAGGATGACCTCCAGTTCGGGAAAATCGCGCTTGATGGCATAAACCGTATCGTATTTCAGCGGCGGTATTTCCCGGTTCTCCTTCGGGCTGAGACCGGACAGGATTGCCTTGCGGGCATGCATGATAAAAGTCCGGCAACCACTTTCCGCGACGCAACCAACAAACCCTTTCAGCGCCTCATAGGAATCCTGGTCATCG
>CAXBEC010000662.1:0-2169 GCA_963974145.1 uncultured Alphaproteobacteria bacterium
CCCGACAATGCCGCCGCCAACGCGCAGATTGTGCTTGTGATGACCGGTCAGGTTCTTGTGCCGGATACCGTCCCATAACTGCAGCGCCGCAGCATCGCTGACCTCCAGACCGGCGGCACGGCCCAGGGCTTGAATAGTCGGCGCAGGGTCGGTCAGAAGATCTTCCCAGCGCATGACGTGAAACTGATTCCGGATTGGCAGGAATTCGTCGAAATAACCCTTCTGGAACGTCACGAGACCTTGAAAGAAATCGAGATCCGTCAGCTTGTACAGTGCCAGTGTTTCGCGAAGCTGATGATTGTCCGCCTCGCTGGGAACAAATTTCTGGATATATTCACTGCTCAACGCGTTCAGCGAGAAGCAGGATGAATTGAGCATGCCAACGGGATTCCGGATTGGCCCGAATTTGACATGGTCGCGATACCCCGGATGAGTCAGCCAGCGAGCGGGGGAAAGATGCGAATGGACCACTTCGTCCGTATCCAGCACCTGCCGGGGATGGGCGATCACGAGGGTGAAATCGCCCATGCCGCGCACACCGATGTATTTCCGGAAACAGGCCTGATCGTCATGGTCGGGACGAAGCCATTTGGCGCCGCCGGAAAGCTCCCGGAAATTTCCGTTATAGATCAGGTCTTCGTCGATGCCTTCCGCCGCAAACGCCGCCACAATGCTGTCGGAAACGGATGCGCCGAGATGATTGACGGCGCAATTTATCGCCAGTTGTCGCGGGTCGTAATTCCATTTCCGGGGAAAGACACGAAGCAGATGATGGAGGACCGAAATGCACAGGGTGAACCCGCCACGCGGCGGCCCGACAACGACGGGCTTGAAGGGGCGCTGGTTGACGGGGAGCATTTCACTCGCCTCCGGTCACGAGAAAAAGAGTGCAACAAAATCAGCCTAGCCGATTCACCTGTGATGTACACGTTTCTCCCAAACCGGCTTTTTTTAACGATTCACCAAATCCGGCCAAAGCATAAAGCGCGCAAGTGCACAGGCACAGAACATCGCTTGGCCACTGATATTGCCTTCAGGCCCGGGCGACCTTGACCAGCGGTGTCTCCCGCATCGCCGGGCTGTGATCCCTCAGGTCCGCGAGCAAATCGGATTTGAGCGCGGCGGCGGCAGGCTCGTCCCAAAGGTTCTCCCACTGATACGGATCGCGATTGAGGTCGTATAGCTCACCTTCGGTATCCTGGTAGTAATCGGTCCGCCCATACTGCGTGCAGATATAACCGTCCCGGCAGAGGGTCGTCATGCTGATGGCATTGCGGCC
The DNA here is from genome assembly GCA_963974145.1 of uncultured Alphaproteobacteria bacterium. Classification (GTDB taxonomy): domain Bacteria; phylum Pseudomonadota; class Alphaproteobacteria; order UBA8366; genus MarineAlpha4-Bin1. The sequence goes on from CAXBEC010000662.1 coordinate 1,280, forward strand.
CGGCTCGTCATCCCAGGTCACGATGGCGCGCTCATGGGCACTGCCCGCCGCTGTCGGCAAGGTCATGCCCTGGAACGCCGGATCCTTTTTGATCCCGCCGATTTCCGCGAATGTCGGCGCCAGGTCGACATGGCCGACCGGTTCGTCGATTTCCGCCGGCGTGACGCCGGCCGACGGCGCCGGTCGCCAGATCAGCGGTGCCCGCATCAACGCATCGGTATGGAACGCCCCCTTGAACAGCATGCCGAAATCACCCTGCATTTCACCATGATCGGTCGTGAACACCACATCGGTATCCTTGTTCCAGCCCCGTGCGGCAATGCGGTTCATGACCCGTCCGAGCGCCTCGTCGATCAGCTCATTTTCGACATGGATCACCGCGTTGACTTCCCTGATCTGGTCCGGTGTCAGGTCGGCGCCGACAAAACTCGGCGGCGCCGCAAAGCTGAAGCGGGCCCTGCCCTCATACCATTCCAGCCAGTGCCGGGGTTTGCGTGCGAGAATTTCCGCGCATTTTTCCGGGCTGCCCGGGTAGGCTTCCGGCAGGTCGAGATCGCGCCAGTTCACACGGCCGAGTTCGCTTTGCGGCGGATCCCAAGGATGATGCGGGTCCGGGAAACTCATCCACAGGAACCAGTCGGCGTCCTCGTCCAGCGAATCCAGCCAGTCGATCGAACGGTCCGCAACCCAGTCGGTGTGATAAAGGCCGCGCGGGATCGGGTTGAACCAGATTTGCGGCGCCTTCGTATCGCCGCCGCCACGTGCGCTCGGCGCCTGGTTCTTGTCGATATATTCGAAAAAGCCCTCGACCGCGTCGGGATGATTATCCTGGAGCCATTTCGGATAATGATACAGGCATCGGCCGGGCCGGCGGGTATGGGCGGCAAGTT
>CAXBEC010000663.1:0-2162 GCA_963974145.1 uncultured Alphaproteobacteria bacterium
AAGGAAGGTGTGCGTCAGGCCAAGGCCGTGCTGGATCGCTGGTATGCGGCGCTTCGTGGCCTGGCCGCGGACCCGGCCGTCGCGGGCGACCCGCCGCCAGCCATGACGGCGGCTCTGGAAGATGACCTGAATACGCCGCTGGCGATAACATCCCTGCACGAAGCCGTCACAAACTTGAATGCCGCCGCATCGCCGGAAGCGAAATCCGCAGCCCTTGCCGCGGTGCGGGCCGGCGGTGCGATTCTGGGATTGCTGCAACAGGACCCGGAAGAGTGGTTCCGCTGGCGCGCCAATAGCGACGATACGCTTGATGATAGTGCGATCGACACCCTTGTTGGCGAACGCTCGGCCGCGCGGGCGGCGAAAAATTTCGCCGAATCCGACAGGATCCGGGATCTGCTGCTGGAAGCCGGTGTCGTGCTGGAGGATAAAGCCGGACAGACAATCTGGCGCCGCAAGTAAAAACTGCTCAGTTCAATTTATTCGGCCCCGGATACAGTTCAGGCACGATGACGTAGTGTAATATCCTGTCTGAATACAAGAATTCGCATTAAACTCTTCTTTACCTGTTATCCTTTAGGTTTTTTCCTGTGGTTAATTGTTCTCCCGATGGAGGGTCAAATGGCTGGCATGGAAAGACGTAGACACGAGCGCGTTAAGCTGGATCGCGCCGTTATCGTGCGGAGCGGCGCCGATATGCACGATGGCACCCTGGTGGATATTTCTTCAAGTGGTGCGGCGGTCAGTGTTGACGACGACGATTACGAACTCGACTCGGATCAGGACCTTGAACTGGACCTGGAGGAATTCGGTACGCTGACAGGCAATGTTGTGCGAACACTCGACGACGGCTTTGCCATGACCTTCGATCTGGACGAAGACAGCGAAGAGCGCCTGATTACCGAAATCAGCGGTTTTCGGTCGGGACTGGATATCGAGTAATTCTACGCCGGCCCGTCGCCGGAAGGCGTTTACAGGTAAACCGTCCCGCCATCGACCATCAGGGTCTGGCCGGTCACGAATTTACTGGCATCGCTGGCGAGGTAGATTACCGTCCCTGACAGGTCACCAACCTCCAGATTTCGCTTCAGGCTCTGGTTGTCCGCGATCACCTCTTTTGCCCGTTCCAGTTTGTCACCAAAGAATTCGTCCGTGCCTTCGGTCATCACCGCACTGGGCGCAACGGCGTTGACGCGGATCCAGTCCCGGCCCAGTTCCCGCGCCAGGCTGCGGGTGATGCCGATAACGGCTGCCTTGGACATTGCGTAATGCAGCGAAAAGGGGAGGCCATAGATCGCGGCCAGCGAACTGATATTTATGATACTGCCCTGCTTTGCCGCGCGCATCGGCTCGATGACCGCCTTGCAGCAATTCCATACCCCGGTCACATTGACGTTGAGTACCCGGTTCCATTCATCGGGGTCGAGCGTTTCGAACCGCCCGCTGTTCAGCCCGCCGTAAAGCGCGGCATTGTTGACCAGAACATCGATGGCGCCAAATGAATCAATCGCTGTTTCAGCCATCTTTCGGCAGCTATCCATATCCGTGACGTCCAGCGCTGTGCTGACCGCATGCCCGCCTGTATCCGTGATCACCGCGACGGTTTCCGCGCAATCGCGGATGTCGCCGGCCACGATGGCCGCGCCTTCTGCGGCGAGACGGATGGCATATTCCCGGCCCAGGCCGCGCGCCGCGCCTGTGACGATAGCGGTCTTGCCCTCAAGCTGTCCCGTCATGCAACTCACCTTTCTGTTTGCCGCTGCCGGTCAATTTTCGCGTATCGCAACCAGAGCGGCAAGGAAATGCCGGATTTCATAGATCCGTCGGTGCGATAGCGACGGGGTAGGCCGATCGGGGAAGGGCAGGACTTTCAGCGCCGGTCGATCATTCGTACGGCGCCGTCCCGATAATCACCGTGCGGTGCAGCACACGCCGCTGGGTCGCCATTTCGTAATTCCGCAGGGCCCGGTGCAGCAGGCACCGGTTATCCCACATGACGTAATCGCCGTCGCGCCACTGGTGGGTATAGGTGAACTGCGGCTGGCCCACATGTTCCATCAGCTGGGTAATCAGCGCGTCGCTTTCGGCTGCGGGCAGGCCGATGACATGCGAGACATGGTTGCCAAGGTAAATGCTTTTCCGGCCGGTATCCGGATGTGTCC
>CAXBEC010000664.1:0-2152 GCA_963974145.1 uncultured Alphaproteobacteria bacterium
GTCAGGATACGGCAAATAGCTGTTCGTCAAACACCTGACATGGACTAAACTGACAATCAGGCATGACTTCGACAGCCAGGCCGTCGGGCTTGCCCCTGCCAACCACCGAGATCCCACATGCCGATTATCGACGCGCAAATCCATCTCTGGCGCAAGGGGATCGGGACGCCGCCGCACCAGACCGCGCCCTATCTGCTTGAGGACGCCATCCGCGACATGGATGAAGCGGGCGTCGACGGCGCGATCATCCATCCGCCGGCGAGCTGGGATCCGGATTCCAACGAGCAGGCGGTCGAGGCCGTGCAGGCCCATCCGGACCGTTTCCGGATCCTCGCCTATCCGCCGCTGGACCGGCCGGAGAGCCCCGACCTCATCCGATGCTGGAAGGACCGGCCCGGCGTGCTGGGCTTCCGGTTCTATTTCAACAAGCCGGAAAACCGGAACTGGCCGATTGACGGCACGCTGGACTGGTTATGGCCGGCTGCCGAGGAAGCCGGCATGCCGCTGGCGCTGCTGGCGGCGGACTGGCTGCCGCAGTTGGGCGAAATCGCCGCGCGCCATCCGGGGCTGAAGCTGATGGTGGACCATATGGGCACGCTGCGCGGCGCCAAGGGCGACGCCGCCTTTCCGAACATGACGCAACTGACGGCGCTGGCCCGGTATCCCAATGTCGCGGTCAAGCTGACGGGCGGCCCGTTCTACGCGGATGACGCCTACCCCTTCAAAAGCCTGCACATGCACTACCGCGCCATGTTTGACGCCTTTGGCCCGGACCGGCTGTTCTGGGGTACGGACATCACGAAAATGCCGTGCTCCTGGAAGCAGTGCGTCACCCATTTCCAGGAAATCGACTGGCTTTCCGACGCCGATAAAAACCGCATCATGGGCGATGCGCTGTGCGACTGGATTGGCTGGAAGCGGTAGTGGCTGTCACTGTGGCCCGGGCTGGTTCCTATGTGGAAACTTGTCGTTGCCGACGGTTTCCGTCCGCCCGGAATTTGCTGTAGCCTGAATTCCGGGCGGACGACCGCTTGTTTTAATTCCTCTGATATTCATGGGGGTCCACATGAAACACCCGACATCCACACTGAACGGCAAATTTGGCATCCTGATTGACGAGGTCACGCGCAAAGACCTGGCGGCCCGGGATTTCCAGTCCTGGGCATATGATCTCTGGATGGAGCATGGCGGACTGCTGGGGGTCCGGGGCGCTGACCTTGCGGACCTGCCGCCGGCGGATCTGGTGGCGTGGTCCCGTGTTTTCGGCAGGGTAGAGGAGGAAATGCAGGCCGCACGCGAAGACAAGTCGGTGCCGGGTTTCCCGATCATGCGCATCGGCAACACCAAGGACGAATCCGGCAAACCCAAGGCCCAGCTGGCCATCGTGCCGGCGCTGAAAAGCGACGACGACATCCGTTACAACCCGGAAACCCGCCGACCGGTCTGGCACACAGATTCCACCTTCCGGGAACATCCGCCGGTTGGTTCTGTCTTTCACTGCCGCAAGGCGCCGCCTTCGGGCGGCGAGACCCTGTTTGCGAACATGCGCGGCGCCTATGCCAGCCTGGATGCCGAGGCAAAGCGCCGGCTGGACGGGCTGGAAGCGGTCTGTTCGCTGGCCCATCATGACAAGAAGATCAACCGCTATTCACCGAACTATCCTATTCTGACACCGGAACAGCGGGCGGCAAACCCGCCGCGGCGGGTGCCGCTGGTGCTGAAGCATCCGGTCACCGGCGAACCGGCGCTGTACGGGCTGAACAGCTCGACCTGCGCCATCGTGCCTGTTGGCCAGGCGGTGTCGCCGGACGACCTGGATGTCTGGGATCTGGAAGGGGTGGAGGATGACAGTGTGCTGATCTGGCGCGACATGTTACCCACCGTCACGGGGCCGGAGTTCACGGTGAAATGGCAATGGCGGCCGGGCGATATCGTGGTGTGGGACAACCGCTGCACGATCCATTCGGCGACTGGCTTCGACTTCGAGCATTACGAGCGCGAGATGTGGCGCCTGACGCTGCTGGACGCGGCATAGGACGGGGCGCAGGGACGGGGCGGCGAAACGCGCGTCCCATGTGACCCTGCTTCAACCCGCTGGCCCATGCGATGGTGCTATCTTATCCGGTAAATTAGGCGTACAGACCGGCGGCGC
>CAXBEC010000665.1:0-2150 GCA_963974145.1 uncultured Alphaproteobacteria bacterium
CGGTCCTCAGCAGCGGCTGCCTGTGCTGCACGATCCGGGGCGACTTGATCGATACCCTGCGCAACCTTTTCCGCCGCCGGGTCAAGGGCGAGGTGCCGGAATTCAAACGCCTGGTTATCGAAACGACAGGGCTCGCCGATCCGGCGCCGATCCTGCACACGCTGATGACCGACCCGCTGCTGGCCGCACGCTACCGGCTGGATGGTGTCATCACCACGATCGACGGCCTGCACGCGCTGGACCAGTTCGACAAGCAGTTCGAAACCGTAAAACAGGCCGCCGTCGCCGACCGGCTGCTGATCACCAAGACCGACATGGCGACGCCGGAACAGATCGACGCGCTGAAAACGCGGCTGGCGGCAATCAACCCCGCGGCGACCATCCATAATATCGCCCATGGCGAAGTCGACCCCGCGCTGCTGTTCGGCGCCGGGCTGTACAATCCGGCAACCAAGTCGCCGGACGTGGGGCGGTGGCTGAACGAGGAAGCCTATGCCCAGGCCGATGCCGAAGAACATCATGGACACGACCATCATCACCACGACGTCAACCGGCATGACGACCATATCCGTGCCTTCTGTCTGACCGTTGAGAAGCCGATCTCGTGGGATTCATTCACCTACTGGATGGATGCCCTGATCTCGACCCATGGTGAATCGCTGCTGCGGGTGAAGGGCATTCTGAACGTGATCGAATCCGACAAGCCGGTCGTCGTGCACGGCGTGCAGCATATCTTCCACCCGCCGGCGACCCTGGACGCCTGGCCGGACGATGACCACCGCAGCCGGGTGGTGATGATTACCCGCGACCTGAACCGGGAGCCGGTGGAACAGATGTTCCGCGCCTTCGTCGAAGACAAGGCCACCGCCGGATGATCGCCGAGGATATCGTCGGCGGGAACCTGACCATCCGGAACCGCGACGGGGCCGCAGAGGCCGTCAGCCGCATCGCCGCCGATTTCAACCGGTCCGCCGATACGCACCTGATCCGGCTCGACCTGCCGGGGCTTGCGGGCCTGACCCTGTATCTCAAGGACGAATCCACCCATCCGACCGGCAGCCTGAAACACCGGCTGGCGCGCTCGCTGTTTTTATACGGGCTGTGCAACGGCCGTATCGGCCCCGACAGCCCCATCGTCGAATGTTCTTCCGGCAGCACGGCGATATCCGAAGCCTATTTCGCGCAGCTGCTCGGCTTGCCCTTCATTGCTGTGATCCCCAAAAACACCGCCCAGAAGAAAATCGACCAGATCGAATTCTATGGCGGTGAATGCCGCAGGGTCGAGCCGCAGGCGATTTACGACGAAGCGGAAGCCATGGCGACGCAACTGAACGGCCATTACATGGATCAGTTCACCCATGCGGAGCGTGCCACCGACTGGCGCGGCAATAACAATATTGCGGAAAGCCTGTTTGCACAGATGGCACAGGAAGCTCATCCGGTGCCGGACTGGGTTGTCATGAGCGCCGGCACGGGCGGCACCTCGGCCACCATCGGCCGTTATATCCGCTACAATCCTGCACTGGTGAAGAAGACAAAACTCTGTGTCGTCGATCCGGAGAACTCCGTCTTCTACGACTATTACAGGACGCGCGACGCCGGGCTGCGCAGCGAGAGCGGATCCCGCATCGAAGGCATCGGTCGCCCCCGGGTCGAACCCTCGTTTCAGCCCGATGTGATCGACCGGATGATGCGGGTGCCGGATGCCGCAAGTATCGCGACCCTGTACTGGCTGGAACGGATCCTTGGCCGGAAATGCGGCGGATCGACGGGCACCAATGTCTATGGCGCCCTCGCCGTGCTGAATGAAATGAAGACCCGCGGCCGGCAGGGCAGCGTCGTCACCCTGATCTGTGATTCAGGCGAACGCTACCTTGGCAGCTACTACAATCCGGATTGGGTCGCGGCGCAGGGGCTGGATATCGAGCCGTTTCTGGAACAGCTCGACAGCTTTGCCCCCGCCGGGAGCCCTTAACAAACTTTAAGGCTTGCTCGCCACATCGATCTGCGCGATGTCGGTTTTGTCCAGCGTTACATTCGCGGCGCCCACCAGTTCCGCGAACTGGTCCATATTGGTGGCGCTGGCGATCGGTGCCGTCACGCTTGGCCGCGCGATCAGCCAGGCCAGCGCAATCTGCCCCGGCTTGGCC
>CAXBEC010000666.1:0-2150 GCA_963974145.1 uncultured Alphaproteobacteria bacterium
GGTCTGTACCCCGGTGGCGCCCGTGCCGATGACGGCGACGCGCTTGCCCTCGAAGCTGACGGGTTCATGCGGCCAGCGCGCGGTATGGAAGGACGGCCCCTCGAAATCCTCGATCCCCGGAACGCGCGGCATGGTCGGCATCGACAACGGCCCGATGGCCATCACGAGAAAGCGCGTGCGGTGGCGGCTGCCATCTTCCAGCGTGACATCCCAGCTGCTGGTGGCGTCATCATAATGCGTGGCGGTCACGCGGCTGGAAAACCGGATGTCGCGGCGCAGGTCGAACTTGTCCGCCACGTAATTGAGATAGCGCAGGGTTTCCGGCTGCGGCGAGAAATGCTCGGTCCAGTCCCATTCGTCCAGCAATTCCTGGGAAAAGGAATAGCCGTAGGAATAGCTTTCGGAATCGAACCGCGCGCCGGGATAGCGGTTCCAGTACCAGGTTCCGCCGACCCCGGTGCCGGATTCAAAAACCCGTACCCGCATGCCGAGCTGGCGCAGCAGATGCAGCTGGTACAGGCCGGAAATGCCCGCGCCGACAATAATGGCGTCGTAGTCCAGGTCGTCTTCCGGGTTTTCGCTGACCTGTTCTTCCTGCAGCGCGCTCATATACGGTCCTTTTCATAATGCGGTGTCTATCATCCGGCGGCGGTCCGCCCATGCTGCGAGCAGGCTATCCATGGAAATTGCGCGTTGCAAGCGGTTGGGCATCCGGCAACCGCGCCGCCAGCTTGCGTCGCGCCGTTCAAACAGACAAGATTCATGTATTCTGCGACAGGACGGACCCGGCCATGACGGCAAATCGTCCGCCCCATGCAGGAACGCTGTTGGAGCACCCGTTTTATGCCACGTCGTAACGCTGCACCCGAAACATCCGCACCGGTCGCCGGAAACGGTATGCAGGCGCTCACCCTGGACTGCATCGCCTATCATGCGGGATTGCACCCTGCCGACATCGCCATCATCGACAAGGGCCGGAAGGTAACCTACGCGAGATTTTACCAGGATATCGGGAAGTTCATCCGGGCTGTCCATGACTTTGGCCTGAACCCCGGCAGCCGTGTCGCCATCGAATGGACAACGATTTATACGCACTGGCTGCTGGTTCTGGCCTTTGAGCGGCACGGCATTGTCACGCAGACCTATACAAGGGAATTCGCCCACAACAACCCGGCACGACTGGCCGCCATGGACCTGATTATCGGTACCGCGGGCAGCATTCCGGCGGAGGCCACCAATGTGCGCCCGCTCACGAAAGACTGGCTCGACACGGTAGAGGCCATGGTGCCGGACCATGATTTCCGGGGACCGGTGCTGACACCCGAGACCCCATTGCGGCTGCATTACAGTTCCGGCACGACCGGTGAACAAAAGGCCATTATCCGTACCGCGCGGGCGCAGGATTTCCGGTTCTGGCTGTATCAGATCAAATCGGGCTACAGCCGGAATTCCCGTTACCTGCTCACCTACGGTTTTTCGGTGCAATCCATCTTCGGCAACGCGACGGCCTGTATCCGGATGGGCGGCACCTGCATATTTACCGATGAAAACCTCATTTCGGCCATCGACGCCTATGGCGTGACGCATATTTCGATGCTGCCGGGCCGGTTGACGCAACTCCTCGACAGGTTGCCGGATTCATACACAAAGCCGGATTCGCTGGCCGTTCTGGCATTCGGCGCAAAGGTTTCCCCGGCCTTGCGGGAACGCACCTTGCGGACGTTCGCAAGCGAACTGATCGACAGCTACGGCACGAACGAAACCGCGTCCATTTGCACCATCGGCCCGGACGGGACGGGCATGGTCCTGCCCGGTGTGACGGTCGAAGTGGTGGATGATGACGACAATCCCGTAACAGGCCGCGCCGGCCGGGTTCGCATCAAGAGCCCGGGCAGTATCGACGGCTACGATTCAGACCCTGAGGCCACCGCGAAAATGTTTCGCGACGGATGGTTCTATCCGGGCGACCTCGGCATCCTGACCAGCCACCGGACATTGCAGTTGATCGGCCGGGCGGATGACCTGCTCAATATCGGGGGACTCAAGGTCAACCCGAATTCCATCGAAGAATCGCTGCGGGAAACCAATGCGGTTGACGACCTCTGCATCACAACAGTCGATGGAGTCGAGGGCATCCCCGGCACATGGGT
>CAXBEC010000667.1:0-2146 GCA_963974145.1 uncultured Alphaproteobacteria bacterium
CGCCCTTCGGTATGCCGCGCCGAAATTGCAGGCTGCGCAGGTGATGGTCCTGAATGGCGATTCTTTCATCGACGGTGACCTTGTGGCGTTTCTCGACGATTTTCACGCCGCAGGGGCTTCGGCGGCGGTGATGTGCGTCGAAGTGCCGGATACTTCGCGCTACGGACGTGTGGAACTGGATGAAAACGGATGGATTACCCGGTTCGCGGAGAAAGATCCCGCCGCGTCGGGCGCTGGCTATATCAATGCCGGCGTCTATTTGTTCAGCCGTGCCTTTCTGGCGGGAAGCGCCGTACTGGCCGCGGCGTCGCTGGAACGTGAAGTGTTCGCGGCGGCCGCTCCGGGAACAATCCGTGGATATGCGACGTTGGGCACATTCCACGACATCGGTACGCCCGAGAGCCTCGCTGCGGCCGCTGGCATCCTGTCGCCATTTCTGCCGACCGCACCAGGGAGAACTATGCCGTGATTATTTGCAGGACTCCGTTCAGGGTTTCCCTTTTTGGCGGCGGTACGGATTTTCCGGCATGGTATCTGAATCATGGTGGTGCGGTCCTGGGAACGACGATCAACAAATACTGCTATCTGACGGTCCGCACCCTTCCGCCTTTCTTCGAGCACAAACACCGGGTGGTCTATTCGCGCATCGAACTGGCACAAAAAATATCCGATATCCAGCATCCGTCCGTACGCGCGGTGATGGGGGAAATGGCTATTCATGAAGGTCTCGAAATTCATCATGACGGTGATCTGCCGGCTCGGTCCGGTCTTGGTTCCAGTTCATCCTTCACGGTCGGCTTGCTGAACGTTCTGAGTGCCTATCGCGGGCGCATGATATCCGCGAGGGCGCTGGCGCAGGAGGCCATCCGGATTGAGCAGGAGGTCATCGGCGAAGCCGTCGGATCCCAGGACCAGATATGGGCGGCTCATGGCGGACTGAACCGGATCAATTTTTCTCAGGATGGCACGTTCGATGTCCATCCGATCGTGATCGACCCGGATCGCCGGAAACTGCTGAACAGCCATATGATGCTGTTTTTTACAGGGTTTTCCCGTATCGCCGCCGAGATAGAGCAGGAAAAGATCGCCAATGTCGCCAGTCGCAAGACCCAGTTGCGGGCGCTGGGCGCGATGGTCGATGAGGGCGCGCAGATCCTGCAGAATCGCAACGGCGATATCACGGAAATCGGTGACCTGCTGAACGAAGGATGGCGCCTCAAGAAAGAAATGTCCGACAAGGTCACGACGCAGGCCATTGACGAGATTTACGATGCTGCGCTGGCGGCCGGCGCCATCGGCGGCAAACTGCTGGGCGCCGGCGGCGGCGGTTTCCTGTTGCTGTTCGTTGCGCCGGAAAATCACGCATCGGTGCGGGAGCGGCTTCGCGCCCTGACCCATGTGTCCATAGAGATCAACAGCCCGGGAAGCCGTATCGTGGTGTATGAACCCGAAGGGACGGAATCGCTTTAGGCGCCTGAGATGAGTGTACCTGAAGCGGTTCGCGTCATTCAGCAGGCTCTCGACAAGGGAAATCTGGGGCGTGCCGACCTGCTGTGCCGGCATATGATGGAGGCACTGCCCGAATATGCATGGTCACCACTGCTGCTGGCTGAAACCGCGCGCCGGATCGGCGAAATCGATACCGGCCGCCAGTGGCTTTCCAGGGCGGCGAGGATGGCCGCAGAGAGTGCCCGGCCCCTGGACCCTGAGTTTGACCGTGAAATGCGTCGCATTCAGGGCGCACTGGAGCGAACGCCGTTGCCGCCACGACACACAGGCTGGCTGCTGATCAAGTGCTGGGGATACGGATTCTGGTCCGATGTCGAGCATGTGCTGGCATCCCTGCTGCTGGCTGAAATGACCAACCGTACGCCGATCGTCTACTGGGGCCAGAACAGCTACTACATCGACGAGGAAACGGAAGAGGCGTTCGGGACGCTGTTTGACCCCATCGCGCCGCTGACCCTGACGGAACTCGCGGCGGAGAAGGGGGATATCTATCCGGCAAAATACCGGCGGGACAATCTCGACGCGCTGGGTTTGAATATCTGGGACGGACCCTATTCCCGCCTTTCCGGAATATATCTGCTGAACCGGCCGGAACGGATCGTGGTCGCGGATTTTTTTACACAGGTTCTTGAACTGC
>CAXBEC010000668.1:0-2139 GCA_963974145.1 uncultured Alphaproteobacteria bacterium
AATAGCCCAAGCCGAAACAGAACAGGCGCGGCGGGTTTTCAAGCGACATGACAGTATCCGGACTTGCAATAAGAGGGCGACATAATGACTTTAGGCCATGGCCTGCTCAAGACATAACCACGTGGCATCCCTGTTCCGGCAAGGGTTCGCATTGTTCCTCCTCGTCGCGCTGTTGCCGGTGCCGGCCCCCGCCGCCGACCCGGAAGACCGGCAATACGAAAACTGCATGCGACTGGCCCGGACCGACCCGGATCAGGCCTTCGAGGCTGCGCTCGCCTGGCAGGATCTGGGCGGCGGACAGGCGGCGCAGCATTGCGTCGCCGCGGCGCTGATCGGCCTGAACCAGTTCTTCCAGGCCGCCGAACGGCTCGAAGCCCTCGCGGCCGCCATGCTGCCCGCCAGCGATGCCCATCGCGCGGCTATTCTGGGTCAGGCCGGTACCGCCTGGTTCAGCGCCGAAAATTACGACCGCGCCTTCGCTGCGCAAAGCGCCGCGCTTATACTCACCCCGGACGACCCGGAACTGCTGGTCGACCGGGCCATGACCCTGGCCGGGGCCAAAAACTACTGGGAAGCGATCGACGACCTGAACCGTGTCATCGACGCAAACCCCAACCGCTATGACGCGCTGATCCTGCGCGCCAGCGCCTATCGTTTTGTCGACGCCCTGCCGCTGGCACGCGAAGATGCCGAGGCCGCCTATCGGCTGGCTCCAGACCGACCCGACATACTGCTGGAATACGGCATCCTGCTGCGGTTAGACGGTGACACGGACGGGGCACGGCAGGCATGGCTGCGCCTGATCCAGTTGCATGACGGCACCCCGGCCTCCGACGCCGCACGACGCAACCTCGAACTGCTGGACGTGAAGGCCGATTAGCGGAAAACTATCGCGAATCAAATACGATACGATCATCGTGCCACAACGTGATAGCGTCCAAAACTGGAATGAGGCTGTACCGATGCGTCCGAGAGAACTGGTCGAGCAATGGATCAAGGCGTTCAATGACGGCGACGCGGATACATTAACGGCAATGTATCATGACAACGCCGTAAATCATCAGGTTGCCCTGGAACCAGTCGAGGGTAAGAAAGCCATTCGCCAAATGTTCAAGGACGGTTTTGCAGCAGCCGAAATGACCTTCATCCCGGAAAATATCTTCGAGGACGGCGAGTGGGCCATACTGGAATGGCGTGACCCTCTCGGATTGCGCGGCTGCGGCTTTTTCCATGTCATCGACAGCAGAATCCAGTCCAGCGCGGATACTGGGACAAACTGACATTCCTGCGCCAGCACGGGATGGCCATCGAATAACCCTGCCGCGTATTCCCCGGTTCGCGCCTCATTCGTCGAGTACTGGGCGCGGGTGCGACAACGCGGCACAGTTGCGCTGCCAGTGCTACGACCGCCGCCTGTTCCCGCCAGATTTTCCGCAGTGCCGGTTTCGGCCCGGCACTTGGCCCTGACGGTTTCGTCTGGCAGGATGCCGGCCGCACAACAGAATTGTGGGAGCAATACCGTCATGGATTTCTTTCAACCGGAGAACTGGCCGCGGGCGCCGGGGTTTTCATGGGCCGTCGCGGCGAAGGGTCGCCAGGTCTATGTGGCGGGACAGATCGGTCGTGATCATGCCAGTGGCGATCTGGCGACCGGTGGTTTCGGCGCCCAGGCGACACAGGCGCTGGCCAATATCGCAACGATACTGAAAGCCGCGGGCGCGGGCCCGGAGCATATCGCGCACATGAACTGGTATGTCACCGACATCGCCGCCTACAAGGCCGCCGGCCGGGAGATTGGCGCGGGCTACAAGGCGCATATCGGCCGCCATTTTCCCTCGATGACCATGCTGCAGGTCGGCGCGTTGCTCGACCCGGACGCGATGGTTGAAATCGATTGCATCGCGGTGGTCCCGGAATGACCGCAACCATTCGCCAGGTCGAGGTCTTCAGTATCGGCATGCCACTGGTCGGCACGTTCACCAGCGGCGGCAAATCCAACAGCGTCACTCATTGCGTCGTGGTGCGGATCACGGCTGCGGACGGCGCCGTGGGCATCAGCAGTATCGACCCCTCCAGCAAGGCCAAATCCCCGCATACCGCGCCGGAGCTGGCCCAGGCGATTCGTGACCGGCTTGGTCC
>CAXBEC010000669.1:0-2130 GCA_963974145.1 uncultured Alphaproteobacteria bacterium
CAAATTCTCGGTTCTGCTGGCCAGGGTGCGGGCGCATCTGCGCAGCCATGAGCAGAGCGAAGACGCGATCTTCCAGATCGGACCGTATGAATTCCGGCCCGCCATGAAACTGCTGATGACGGCAGATGCGAAAAAGGTCCGTCTCACCGAGAAAGAGGCCAATATCCTCAAATATCTCTACCGCGCGGGCGGCAAACCCGTGCCGCGCGACGAGTTGCTGCACGAGGTCTGGGGCTACAATCCGGCGGTGACCACACACACGCTGGAGACCCATGTCTACCGGTTGCGCCAGAAGATCGAAGCCGATCCGTCCAATGCGGTCATTCTGGTAACGGAACCCGGCGGTTACCGGCTGGTGCCTTAACCGAAGGCGGGCATCACATCGCGGGCAAAGCGGCGCAGGGATTCCTGATCGCGCGAGGACAGCAGAACATATCCTACGCCCTCGGCCTCCATATGCTTCAGCCTTTCGATAATAGCGTCCGGCGTGCCAAGCAGCACCCCGTCGACCGCCGCCTTGCGCAGGTCTGAATCCGAAACCATGCTGGACTTTTCCTTGCCGTCGGCCGCCTGACCAAAGGAATTCATCACTTCCAGCTGCTTGATGCGCTGGGCGATGGCCGTTTCGCGCGCCGCGTCCGTATCGGCGATCATCAGTCCGCGGGCGACGCCGACCCCCAGCGGGTCATAGCGCCGGCCGGCCGCTGACAACGCGTCACGGAAAATGCGCAGCCGTTCGAATATGACCTCCAGCGTCTGGAACTGGTCGAGGAACAGGTTGTAATTCTCCCGGGCCGCGGATTGCAGCGATTCCGGCCGTCCGGCAGCGAGCCACAGCGGCGGGTGGGGCCGCTGCACCGGCGCGGGTTCGAGGATAATATCCTCGTAATGCCAGCGTTTGCCGTGGTGGGAAAACCGGCCTTCGCTGGTCCAGGCCTTGCGGATCACAGTCATTGCTTCTTCGAAACGTTCGGTCGACTCCGCAATCGGGATGCAGAACCCGGCGAATTCATTGTGACGATACCCCTTGCCGACGCCAAAATCGAAGCGGCCCCGGGACAACAGGTCCAGTGTCGCTGCCTGTTCCGCGACCAGGACCGGGTTGTGCCAAGGCAGTACGACGACCGCGGTGCCGAGCCGTATGACCGACGTCTTCGCCGCCAGAAAGGACAAAAGGTTCAGCGAGGCGGATACCTGGCCCATGCCGCTGAAATGGTGCTCGACCAGGAAACTGCTGTAAAATCCCAGTTCTTCGGCTTCAATGACCGAATCGATATAGGCGTCATAGCCCTCGCGATAGCCGTCCTCGATTCCGGGAACCGAGCGCGCGCCGCCGAATATGCCGAACTTCACTGCCCTGTCCCCCTGCCCGTCATTCGAAAAACGGCACGCCATGCGCGCCGGCAACCGCCCCCAGCACCGTCACAAGACTGACCGACAGCAACAGCCAGTGCATCCGCGCCATGGATGCCAGTGTCCCTTGCGGGTCGCGATCGAACCGGCGGCGGAACCATTCATGCAGGAACAGCGGCTCCAGAACGAACAGCACCAGCGTAAACAGGATCCAGATCGCTGTCATGGCGTGGATCCACCAATACTCGACCTTTGTATACCGGGCCCAGGCGTCCAGCACATACAGCATGTAAAAACCCGTCGCGCCGGCCAGCAGCACGGCGACCCGCGCCCAGGGCGCGAAGCGTTTTTCTATATCCTCGAACATCTGCCCGGCCGCTTTCGGGTCCTTCATGCGACGCAGTGCCGGCAGGATCGCCAGAGTCTCCATAGCCACTCCCCCGATCCACACGACAACTGCCATCACATGCAGCACGCGGGCCAGCATCTCTGAATCCACGATAGCCCTCTCCAAACAAGGCGACGTCCAGCGACAAGGACCGGACTGTAGCGGTATTCTGGCGGCGATGGCAAAGAGCATCCCGCGCGTCGGGACAGCGTGTCCTGGTCGCTGACGCCAGCGGCATTGCAGTCCCGGCCCGCGAAACTAACGACTGAATGCGGTCGTGCGGCAAAATATCTGCCTGGGGCGGCGCGAAGCAGTCGGGAAACAAGCGACCTAAAAACTTTTAACAATTAGGTTATTAGGTATCACACGCATTATTATTGAAAATATGC
>CAXBEC010000670.1:0-2122 GCA_963974145.1 uncultured Alphaproteobacteria bacterium
TCTTGCTCGCAACTTCGCGCACCATCTGGGCGCCCATGTTCTCGAACTTGTCCTTCAGTTCGATTTCCTTGGCGACCGTCACGCCGTCCTTGGTGATGCGCGGCGCGCCGAAGGACTTGTCGAGCACCACATTGCGGCCCTTCGGTCCCAGGGTGACCTTGACGGCATCCGCCAGAATGTCGACGCCGCGGAGCATCCGCGTGCGGGCATCGGTTGAAAATTTGACTTCCTTTGCAGTCATTTCTGTTTCCCCTCCGGTCAGGCTGCCGCCGCAACGCTTTTCGCGTCGGCCAGCACGCCCATAATGTCGCTTTCCTTCATGATCAGCAGTTCGTCGCCTTCGATCTTCACTTCGGTGCCGGACCATTTCCCGAACAGCACCCGATCCCCCGCTTTAACGTCCAGGGCGACGGTTTCTCCCGCGTCATTCCGGATCCCCGGGCCGACCGCGATGACTTCGCCCTGCATTGGCTTTTCCTTGGCCGTATCGGGGATGATGATCCCGCCGGCTGATTTCTCGTCCTCATCGATACGACGGACAACGACACGGTCATGCAATGGCCTGAATTTCATGAATATGCCTCCTCTTTCCCCTGTATGGGATGCGGTACGGAACGATTCTTGGCACTCGTTGCCTGTGAGTGCCAATAATCGATCGAGGAGATAATATTTCCGTATTTCGCCGTCAAGACGGATTGCGGTTTTTTTTGGCGATCGCGCAATAGGCTGTAATCGCGGACCGTTTTATGGTTTCCAGGTCAGCCCTTCATCGTGCTCGGCAGGTACAGGGCAAGCTGCGGAAACAGGCAGAGGATCAGCAGCATGATCAGCCCGGCGGCGATATAGGGCAGCAGCCCCTTGAAGATATCCTCCAGCTGGACCAGCCCGCCCGACGCCCCCTGTACGACGAAACAGTTGATGCCGACCGGGGGGGTGACCGCGCCGATCTCGCACAGCAGTACGACATAGATGCCGAACCAGATCGGATCGAAACCGAGATTCAGCATGACGGGATGGGTGATGGGCAGGCTGATCGCCAGCAGCGGCGGCGCGTCCATCATCATGCCGAGGAACAGGTAGAGCACCGTCACCAGCAGGACGATGACCCAGCGGTTGACATCCGCCGTGGTCAGGAAATCACCGATGGCGCCGGCGAGTCCGCTGAGCGCGAGGAACTTGGAGAAGACCAGCGCGGTCACGATGATGCCGAAGATCATGGCAGTCGTCTGTACCGTATCGCTGACCACCTTGGGGATGCCGATGCCGCGGAGGCCGCGCTGGCGTATGATCGCCATGACAAAGGTCGCGAGCGCGCCGATGGCGCCGGCCTCCGTCGGGGTGAACACTCCGGCATACAGCCCGCCGATAATCCCGATGATCAGCAGCAGCAGCGGCCCGGCGAGCCGCAGCGACCACATGCGTTCCCCGAAGGTCGCGGTATTTTCGATCCGTGGGGCCAGCGCGGGATTGACGCGGACCCACAACCAGGTGGCCGTGCCCAGCAGAAAGGCGAAGATCAGGCCGGGAAAAACGCCCGCGACCAGCAGCGCCCCGATGCTGGATTCGGTGAGAATGCCGTATACGACAACCAGCGCCGAGGGCGGAATCATCACCGCCAGCGTCCCGGATATGGCGATGGAGGCGGAAGCCAGCCGTTTGTCATAGCCGCGGTTCAGCATTTCCGGCAATGCCAGCTTGGTGAACAGCGTGGTCGTGCCGATGCTGGAGCCCGAGGCCGCGCCGAAGGCGGCGGCGCCGCCTGTGGTGGCGATGGCGAGCCCGCCGCGCATGCCGCCTAGCCATTTGGTTGCGGCCTCGAACAGGTCCTCGCCAAGGCCGGCACTCATGGCGAAATACCCCATCATCAGAAACATGGGAATGACGCTGAAATGGAAGCTGTGCGTCGTGTCGTAGAACACGGCGCGCAGCACGCCGATCGTGCCGTTGGGGCCGGCGATCACGCCCAGCCCGACCGTACCGACCACGCCCAGCGCGACCATCACGTTCATGCCCGACAGGATGCAAACGACCAGGGCGAGGATGCCGAGGGAGCCGATTTCAATGCCGGTCATGGTTCGTCTCCGACCGCCGGCAATGCCCCGCTGGCAACAAAGCAGTGGCG
>CAXBEC010000671.1:0-2113 GCA_963974145.1 uncultured Alphaproteobacteria bacterium
TTGTCCTGGTGATCCGGGGCCAAAAGCTGAATTCGGAAGAATACCTCGCGGCGCTGAGACTGTTCGGCGAAACCATGCCGCAGCACCTGACCGATTGGCTGATGCCCGAACACCCGGAGATCGCCATACTGGACAGCCGGCGGATTCCGGCGGGACCGGATGGAAAGGTCAAGCAACCGGGTTCACGCGACTGGCATACGGATTCCACGAATTTTCTCCGCCCCCCGAAAATTACCGCGCTTTATGCGATTGCACTGCCGTCATCGGGCGGCGATACGGGGTTCGCGAATATGCAGATGGCTTATGATGAACTGCCGGACGCCATGCAGGCAAAACTGAATCAAATGAAGACCGTAAACAAGGCCGAAGATCGCGTTTACATCGCCGAGGAACACAAGAACAAGGACCAGATTCACCCGCTGATCCGAACCCACCCGGAAACCGGCAGGAAAGCGGTCTATATCCACCCCGGCAAGGCCGTCCGGTTCGTCGATATGGCGCGGGAGGAAAGCCTGACCTTCATGAACGAATTGATGGAAACCGTCATCCAGCCGGAAATCTGCTACCGCCACAAATGGCAGGTCGGGGACCTTCTGTTATGCGACAACCGGGCCGTTGTGCATTACGCCTATGACGATTACGACCATTCGGAAGGCCGCGTCATGCACCGCGCCCTGCTGGAAGGCGATATTCCCGCCTGAACTCAATCCGTGATGAGCGTTTCGCCGGGGCGGACGCGGGTGAAATCGACCGGGGTCGTCGCCACGCAAAGGTCGCCATCCGCCTGCTTCACGACCGTGTAGTATGACGTTTCCAGTTCGCCCGGCTCGGGAAAATCCTCGCGGAAATGCGCGCCGCGCGAATTCTCCCGCGCCATCGCCGCGTGGCAGATAGCGCGGCTGACCAGGATCAGGTTTTCCATGTTCAGCCAGTCATGCCAGCTGAGATTGAAGGCCGGGTTCTGTTCCGCCAGCCCGATTTCGCCCAGCGCCGCGTCCAGTTCATCGAGCGCCCCCAGCGCGCGGGTCAGGCTGTCGCGGGTCCGCACAATGCCCGCATCGTCCCACATCATGTCATAAAGCCGGTCGCGCACCGCGTTCGTATCGCCCGCCGGACGGCCGAACGGGGCCAGCGCGCGGGCGGCGGCCGCTTCCAGCGCCGCATTGTCCGGGTCGGCAAATTTGCCTTCTTCCTTCACGAAGGGCGCCAGCGCATCCCCTGCCAGCCCGCCGAAGACGGTGGAATTGGCGACGCCGTTGCCGCCCAGCCGGTTGGCGCCATGCACCCCGCCCGTGTCCTCCCCCGCCGCGAACAGGCCGGGCAGGTCGGTCTTTCCATCCACGCCGAAAACCACGCCGCCCATCATGTAATGCGCGGTCGGCACGATCTCGACCAGCCCGCCGACGAGGTCGAAGCCGACGTCGTGGCAGCGCTCGACCATGCCCTTGAACGACTTGCGGACCATGACCGGGTCGAGATGCCGCATGGTGATATACAGCCCGCCATTGGGGCTGGTATGGCCGTTGCGCATCTGTTCGAACATGCCGCGGCTGACGATATCGCGGGTCGCCCGCTCGCCGCGCTCATCGAACTTGTGCATGAAGCGTTCCCCGGCGCCATCCAGCAGATGCCCCCCGGCGCCGCGCAACCCTTCCTCGATGATCGTACCTGTGATTCTGGTGTCCTTGCCCGCGATCAGCCCGGTCGGGTGGAACTGGACCATTTCCATGTCACGCAGCGGCAGCCCGGCGCGCAGCGCCATCGCCATGCCGTCGCAGCTCTTGTCGCCGGACGGCGTGTGGTAACGGTACATGGTCGGCCCGCCGCCGGTCGCCAGCAGCACCGCCTTCGCCTGTACGAAGACCAGCGCCCCGTTGCGCATATCGGCCAGCAGCACGCCCGACAGCCGGCTGCCATCGGCGCTGCGGATCAGCGCCAGCGCCCGGTGTTCCTCCAGCCGGTTGATCTTCCGCGCCCAGACCTGTTCCGCCAGGCGGCTGATGATCTCGATCCCGGTCAGGTCGCCCTTGTGCACCGTGCGGTCGAAGGTCTGCCCGGCAAAGGCCTTCTGGTGGATGGTGCCGTCCGGGTTGCGATCGAAGAAACAACCCAG
>CAXBEC010000672.1:0-2106 GCA_963974145.1 uncultured Alphaproteobacteria bacterium
TGATCGCGCCGATCACCGGTTTTTCGCATTCCATGATCGCATAGAAGCTTTCCCGCGTGACCCGGTTATGCCGCCGGTAGAAGCCCGCTTCGGCGGCGATGCCGCGACGTTCCTTGATGTCCGCGCCGGCGGAAAACATGTTGCCAGACCCGGTCAGGATAATGACGCGAATATCGGAATCGTCGCTGAACGTATCGAAAATACTGGTGATTTCATCGCGGAATTTTGCGTTCTGCGCGTTGACCGGCGGCCGGTCCATCGTCACCACGGCGATGCCGTTCTCGACATCGACCTTGAAGCACTCATAACTCATACTGCGTATTCCCTTTTCATCGAATTTAATTGTCAAACGTGGTCAATCGACATGGATGACCGCTTTCCCGGATATCTCCCGGTTATAAAGCCGCTCGGCCAGGCTTCCGAGTTCGGACAGGCTGCCTTCCGCATCCACATGGACCGTCAATTTTTTCTGCGACACAAGGTCCACCAGAACGCGCAACCCGTATTTCGCGGGCCTGCGGCCGAATTCGGTAAACAGATACAGCCCGTAATAGCGGGCACGGCCGGCGCGAAAGAAGTCACCGGCCCGGATCACCGATTCCTCGCCGGCGGAGACGCCGTAATTCACCAGCACCCCGCCACGGCCAACGAGTTTCAGGCTGTCTGCGAGAACCTGCCCGCCCACAGAATCCAGGATACAGGCAAACGGTCCGTATTCCGCCGCCTCTTCCGCGGAATCACCGATTACAACATGGTCCGCGCCGCACATCCGCACCAGTTCGGAGAGCGCGTTGCGCCGGATCAGTGCCGTTACCGTGGCACCCGACAGTTTCGCGAGCTGAATGCCGAACAATCCGACCCCGCCGGACGCGCCCGTCACCATGACGGACTGACCCAGCAACTGCCCGCCGTTTTCCAGAGCATACAGGGCCGTCAGGCCGGCGACCGGCAATGTCGCCGCCGTCGCGCATGAAACGCTGTCGGGCAGGACAGTCATCCATTGGGTTTCAACCGCGGCGACTTCCGCCCAGCTGCCGGTATTCATGACCCCGACCACCCGTTCGCCTGCCGCGGGGCCGGAACCGTCGCGCGCGGGTTCCATGACGACCCCGGAGACATCCCAGCCGAGCTGCGTGCCCGGCGCGCTGTTGCGGGCCCGGCGGACCTCCCCCAGGTTGAGCGAGACCGCTTTCACCTGCACCAGCGCCTGGCTGGACAGCGGCACGGGTTCGGGCGTGTCGGTTAGGGCGAGACAACCGGGCGCTTTCGGGTCGACCAGTACGGCGCGCATGGGATATTCCTTTCCTGACTGTGGAAAATGAGCAATCTCTATTAACCGACCTTTCCCCGACCCGCACAAGTGAAAGCCGTGAGACAAGGGAAATGTCGACCCCCGAAAGGTGCAGAACATGAAAATTACCGTACTGGACGATTACCATGACACGGTGCGTAACCTGGCCTGTTTCGCCATGCTGGATGGTCATGACGTGACGATCTGGAACGATCATGTTCAGGAACCGGAACCGCTTGCCGAGCGCCTGCTCGACACCGAAGCCCTGGTGCTGATACGCGAACGCACCAAGATCCGCACGCCCCTGCTGGAACGGCTGCCGAATCTGCGGCTCATCAGCCAGCGCAGCGTGTTCCCCCATATCGACATCGATACCTGCACGGCGCGCGGCGTGATCGTCTGCTCGAACATGCATGCCGGCACGCCCTCCTTCGCCACCGCCGAACTGACCTGGGGACTCGTACTGGCGGCAATGCGCCGGATCCCGCAACAGATGGCATCGCTGCGCGCGGGCAACTGGCAGATTGGCGTGGGGCATTCGGTGCGCCACAAGACCCTCGGCATCTATGGCTATGGCCGTATCGGCAAGACCGTGGCGGAGTACGGCGTCGCCTTCGGCATGAAGGTGCTGGTCTGGGCCCGTGAAGAAGCCCGCGCCCGGGCGCAGGCAGATGGTTATGCCACAGCCGACAGCAAGGAAGCCTTCTTCGAGGAGAGCGATGTCCTTTCGTTGCATATGCGCCTGGTGGATCCCACCCGCGGTATCGTCACGGCGCAGGACCTTGCCCGCATGAAGCCGACGGCCCTGATCGTCA
>CAXBEC010000673.1:0-2103 GCA_963974145.1 uncultured Alphaproteobacteria bacterium
ACGAATTGCTCGACTTCGCCCGCCGCCGCGGCAACACCGGCTACCACCTTGTCGGCACCTGCAGCATGGGCCCGGACCCGGCGCGGGGTGCCGTGGTGGACGATGAATTGCGGGTGCATGGCGTGCAGGGGCTGCGGGTCATCGACGCCTCGATCATGCCCCGTCTGCCCTCGGCCAACACCTTTGCGTCGACAATCATGATTGCGGAAAAAGGCGCGGACCTGATCCGCGGTCGCAGCGCCGGGTCTTCCCAAACCGCCGAAACCTGACTTAAATACACCGCCGGTTACGCAACAGATAAGAAACGGGATTAATAATCATGTGTGCCACTCAGCCCGCTACGGACGCTAGTCCGGCAACCGAAACGGAATTCGACGCCATCATCATCGGCGCCGGGATTTCCGGCATGTACCAGCTCTACCGGCTGCGCGAGCTGGGCATGAAGGTGCGGGTGTTCGAGGCCGGCGGCGATATCGGCGGGACCTGGTACTGGAACCGTTACCCGGGCGCACGGTTCGATTCCGAAAGCTGGTCCTACGGGTTTTCATTTTCGAAGGAACTGCTGCAGGAATGGGAATGGCCGGAGCATTTTTCCGCCCAGCCGGACACCCTGCGCTACCTGAACTATGTCGCCGACAAGTTCGACCTGCGCCGCGAGATGCGCTTCAACAGCCGGGTGCAGTCGGCCCATTTCGACGATGCGGCGACCACCTGGACCGTGACCCTGGAAAACGGCGAGCAGGCCAGCGCACCGATCCTGATCACCGGCCTCGGCCCCCTCTCCGCCTATACATTGCCGAACATTCCCGGCCGCGAGGATTTCAAAGGCCGCGCCTTCCATACCGCGCGCTGGCCGCATGAACCGGTGGATCTGAAAGGCAAGCGGGTCGGCATTATCGGCACCGGCGCCTGCGCGATCCAGGCGATCCAGACCATCGCCAGGGATGTCGGCCACCTGACCGTGTTCCAGCGCACGCCGAACTGGGCGGCGCCGCTGCACAACCGGCCGATCACGCCGGAGGAACAGGCGGATATCAAGACCCGCTATGACGAGATCTTCGCCCGCTGCCGCGAGACCGTGGCCTGCTTCATCCACAACCCGGACCCGCGCACCACGCTGGAAACCCCGCCGGAAGAGCGCGAGGCGTTCTGGGAGAAACTGTATTCCGAGCCGGGCTTCGGCATCTGGATGGGCAATTTCCGCGACATGATGGTCGACGAGGAAGCCAACCGGTTGGTCAGCGAATTCGTCGCCAAAAAGATCCGCCAGCGCGTGAAGGATCCGAAGATCGCCGACCTGCTGACGCCGAAAAACCACGGCTTCGGCACGCGACGGCTGCCGCTGGAGAGCGGCTATTACGAGGTCTACAACCAGGACAATGTGACCCTGGTCGACATCAACGCAACGCCGATCGAGCGGATCACCGAACAGGGCGTGCGGACCAGCGACACGGAATACGAATTCGACATCCTGATCTACGCCACCGGCTTCGACGGGGTCACCGGCCCCTATGACCGCATCGACATTCGCGGCCCCGGCGGGCGGCGGCTGAAGGATGACTGGGCGACTAACCCGCGCACCATGCTGGGGGTGCAGGCGGAAGGCTTCCCCAACCTGTTCATGGTGCTGGGCCCGCACACCGCGCGCGGCAACATCCCCCGCAATATCGAGGAACTGGTCGACTGGGTGACGGGCATGATCCGCTTCATGCGCGAAAACGGCCACACCCGCGCCGAACCGCGCCCGGAAGCGGTCGAGGCATGGGCCAGTGCCGTCGAGCGGGCCAGCGAGAAGCTGCTGTCGAGCAAGATCGCCTCCTGGCAGACCGGCGTGAACCAGAACGTCGAGGGCAAGCAGGTTCCGCGCGTGCTGGGCTATAACGGCGGAGCGGTGCGCTATCGCAAGAAAGCGGATGCGGTGGCGGAAGGCGGCTACCGGGAATTCGACTTCCGCTGAAGGTGTGATTCCACCTGCGTCACGGCCAATGCGCGCTCACGCACCGATGGGGTACGTAGTTCTACGTACTTACGACCCCATCGCCCGCGTGCTAACGATTCATTGAATTAACTCAATGACGTAGTATAGAGTGAAATGGAAGACGC
>CAXBEC010000674.1:0-2101 GCA_963974145.1 uncultured Alphaproteobacteria bacterium
CGGGAAAAATTCTGCACCGGATTGACCGGCACGCCCTTCGCCACCTGATCCGCATGCACCGCCTCGGCATTTTCCATGGCGAACACCAGCCCGTTCAACCCGTCGGTGAAGCCGGCCAGGTCCGGTCGCGCGCCATTGCCGGGGTTCAGCAGCTCCAGGTAATCCGTATCGAACATCGCCAGATGGTTCGACGAGCCCAGGCTGTGTGTCGTCCGTTCGGTGAATGTGAATCCAAGCTTGCGGTACGCCGCCTCGCCCCTGTCCATATCACCCGCCACATCGACGACGATGTGATCCAGTCCCGGTACCGCCATATTTCCATCCCCCGATTTCATTCTGTTCGGCGGCAAGCCTAGTGCCCGGGGAATGCCGCCCGCAAGCGCAAACTGCCCGAGCACAGCGGCCCGCCCCTGATTGGCGTCCTGCCTTGCACCCGTCTATGCTTTTCATCTGCGGCAACGGGAAACAGGTGAGGAAACGCGTATCATGACAAATAAGAAACCGAACGTATTGCTGATCGTTGCGGATCACTGGTCGGCGGCGAAACTCGGCGTAGCGGGCAATCATTCCATCATGACTCCGGGGCTGGATGAAATCGCCCTGGGTGGCGTCCGCTTCACCAATATGTACAGCGAAAGTCCCGTCTGCATTCCCGCCCGGCGGACGCTGATGACCGGGATGACCCCGCGTTCCCATGGCGACCGTATCTTCAACGACACGCTGCGCATGCCCGAAGCCACAACGCTGGCGCAGGCGTTCCGCGATGCCGGGTATCAGGCCGATGCCGTCGGCAAGCTGCATGTCCATCCGCAGCGCGACCGTATCGGCTTCGACAGCGTGCTGCTGGATGATGAAGGCCGCCCGCAATGGGGCGTCACCGACGATTACGACACCTATCTCGGCGATGCGGGCTATCCCGGACGCCAGTTCGACCACGGCATGAGCAACAACCAGTATCATTACCGCGCCTGGCACCTGCCCGAAGAAACCCACGCCACCAACTGGGCCGCGCGCAGCATGGCGCGGATCATCAAACGCCGCGACCCGACGCGCCCGGCTTTCTGGTATCTGGGATTCCGTGCGCCGCACCCGCCGCTGGTGCCCCCGCAATCCTATCTGGACCTGTATGACGGCGTGGAAATCGACGAACCCTTCGTCGGCGACTGGGCGCGGAACAAGGACGGTGCGCCCTTCCCCCTGGCGGCGCTGTACGGCCGGATGAACCTGTATACGAAACAGCAGTTCATGGGCGCGAAGAAGGCGTTCTATGCCATGAGCACCCATGTGGATCACCAGATTCGTTACCTGATCGGCACCCTGCGGCTGGAAGGGGTGCTGGACAACACGATCATCTGCTTCACCGCCGATCATGGTGACATGCTGGGCAATCACAACATGGTCGCCAAACGCGTGTTCTACGAAAGCTCGGCGAACATCCCGATGATCCTGCTGGGCACGAAGGACAACCCGCCGCGCCCCGGCGGTACCGTGGATGACCGTGTGTGCGGATTGCAGGATGTCATGCCGACCCTGCTGGAAATGTGCGATATCCCGGTGCCCGATACGGTCGACGGCACCTCCATGGTCGGCGAAACGAAGCGGGACTACCTGTATGGCGAATGTGGCGATGACGATGTCGGCACGCGCATGATCCATGCCGGGCGCTACAAGCTGATCTACTACCCGGTCGGCAACCGTTTCCACCTGTTCGACCTGCAGGACGATCCGCGCGAATGCACCGACCTCGCCGCCGACCCGGCGCATGCAGGCACGCTGAAAGCGCTGTCCGACAAGCTGCAGGGCGAATTGTATAACGGCGACGAGGCCTGGGTGACCGACGGCGCCTTCACCGGCAAGCCGGACAAGCCCTATGTCTGGGCGCCGCACCGTACGCTGAACGGCCAGCGCGGCGACACCTGGCCCAACTCGCCGGAAGTCGACATCCCACAGGTGGAATGGAATGTGGAGCGGTAGACGTTAACCGGGGCTACTTCACCGCGCCGTCCGCTTTTAGCTTTTCGACCGCCTCGCCGTCCAGCTTCAGCCAGTCGCGCAGCACATCGTCGGTATGCTGGCCGAGCATCGGCGAGGATTTCAGGCG
>CAXBEC010000675.1:0-2095 GCA_963974145.1 uncultured Alphaproteobacteria bacterium
CCCGATCCCCTGAGTTTCTGCAATGCCAGACGTTACGCCTGTCAACATGAGGTCCAGCCGCTTTGCACCAACCGTGATTTCCGCAACCCGCAACCCGTCATTGAAGGCATCGACGGTATCGCCCAGCTCGCGCGCGGTGACGCCGTTATCCGCGAGGCGGACAGGATCCGGCCGAATACGCAGTTCGGGGGCGCCAAATTCCAGCCCCGGTTGCGGCCGCATCTGGTTGCCCGCGCTTCGCGGCAAGACGCCCTCCACCAGCCCCGCCGCCTGTTGGGCGACACCGATTACCGTCTCCAGGTCCGGTCCGGAGATATCGAGATCGATCGACCTTGACCCCCGCACGCCCCGTCCGAAAATGGACCGCTGGGCCATCACACCAAAAGTGCCGGGTTCCCGGAAGACAGGCTGGCTCAATACCGGGATCAACTCGCCGACCCGCATGCCGTCAGCGGCGATAGCGCCGACAATGGTCAGGTCGCGGAAGGTGACAAAAAAGAAATGCGACATTTTGGGTGTGCCGTCCGGCGCATCTTCCAGCCCGGTTTCCTTGACCCAGTTCGGCCGCACCGCATCTTCAAGGTCCCGCGCAATATCCGTGGTTGTCTTCAGGTTGTAACCCGGCGGCGGCAGGATAAACCCGATGATCAGGTTCTGGTTGCCCTTCGGCAGGTATTCGAGTTTCGGCAGGAACTGCCAGGTGGAATAGACCATCACCAGGGTCACGACAGACACAACGCCGATGGCCAGCATCCTGCTGCGCACCACGGCCGCGGCAAGCCCCGTTGCCGCAGCGACGAATCCTCGCGCGAACGAATCGATTATCGGAATACGGACACCCTCGCCCGGCGACTTGACCGTGTGTCCCAGAAGTCGTTGCGACAACGCCGGGATCACCGTAACCGACACCAGCAATGAAAGGAGTACCGCCACGGAAATTGCCACGCCGATATCCCGGAAAAGCTGTCCTACCTCCAACTGCATGACCAGGATGGGTATAAACGCCATGACAGTCGTCAGCGCGGAAACCAGGATCGCACCCCAGACCTGCTGTGCGCCGCGATAGGCCGCCTCGGCGGGCGACATCCCCTGCTCCCGCAGCCGGTAAATATTTTCCAGCACGACGATAGCGGCATCGACGACCATGCCGACGGCGAACGCGATGCCTGCCAGCGAGATGACATTCAGCGACCGTCCCAGAGCCGCCATGGCAACAAAGGAGGCAATCACCGAAACCGGAATCGCCAGCCCGATGACCAGCGTCGCCCGGCCGGAGCGCAGGAAAAGCAGGAGTATGGCAATAGCAAAGGCGCCACCCACATAGATATTCTGGATGACAAGGTCGATCGCCGATTCGATATAAATCGTTTCGTCGTAAATTTGCTCAATTTCCAGGCCCTGACCCGGCAAGGCACTCCGCTTCAGTTCCTCGACGGCCGCGCGCACGCCCTTCATCGTGTCGATGACATTGGCGCCGGTCTCGCGCTTCACGCTCAGCGCGATGGACTCATCGCCGAGTGTTCGGATTCGTGCAACGGGCTTTTTGAAGTCGAACGCAACTGTCGCGATATCGCCGACGGTAACCCGGCCAACCTGGCTTGTCGGCCCGGAACTGTCGGATCGCAGCATCACGGCGGCGACCTGTTCGGGCGACTTGAACTCGTTGTCAGTCCGTACGATGTAGCGACGCTTGCCTTCCTCGACATCGCCGCCCGTAATCGATGCATTGGCGCGGCGCAGGCGGTCGACCACATCGGAAACCGTTAACCCGTAGCGTGCCATTTTTGCGGGGTCGATAATGATCTGCATTTCCCGTTCGGCACCGCCATAGACATCGACACGCCCGATGCCGGAAACGCGCTCCATGCGTTCCTTGACAATGTCTTCCGCAAAATCACCAAAGGTATGGATCGGCCGCTCATTACCCGGCACCCGGGACAGGCGGAACCAGGCAATTGAATTATCGTCCGCCCCAGATGTCTGCAGGCTGGGTTCGTCCGCTTCATCGGGATAGCCATTGACCCGGTCGAGCCGGTTGGCAACGAGCAGCAGCGCCTTGTCCATGTTCTGCGAAACGTTGAATTCCAGCTCGATC
>CAXBEC010000676.1:0-2094 GCA_963974145.1 uncultured Alphaproteobacteria bacterium
CGCTGCATACCTTCGTTGCGTTCACGGTCAGCGTCTGCAACCTGCGCCCGGCCAGCCGGGGCTCGATCCACGCGGTGTCCCGCAACCCGGATGACGCGCCGCGCATCGCGCCCAACTACCTGTCGGCGGAGGAGGACCTGCGGGTTGCGGTGGATTCGATCCGGCTGTCCCGCAAGATCGTTGAATCGCCCGCCATGCAGCAATACCGGCCCGAGGAATACCTGCCCGGCGCGCAGATCACGAGCGACGAGGACCTGGCCCGGGCCGCCGGCGATATCGGCACCACGATTTTCCATCCGGTCGGCACGGCAAAGATGGGAATCGATAGTGACCCCATGGCCGTCACCGATGCGCGGCTGCGCCTGCGGGGCATCGAAAACGTCCGGGTTGTCGATGCTTCCGCCATGCCCGGCATCACCTCGGCCAACACCAATTCGCCGACGATGATGATCGCGGAAAAGGCCGCAGGCATGATCCTTGCGGATGCATGACCCGGGCCTGACTCCGGTTACGGCAGGTCCAGCCGGCCCTCGATCGCCGCGCTGGCGATCACAGCGGTATCGTCCCGGCCGTCATCGGCAACGTTCAACCCGCCCTTGACAGCTTTCACCGTCACCACGCCGACCGGCAGCGTGGCTTTCACCGCTTCGGTATCGACCTTTTCGGGCTGCTGCACGCCAATCGTGACATCGACCTTCATTCTGTCCTTGTCGACCCCCAGGGTCCGGACCATCGCCAGCGAGCTGTGATGCAGGGCGTCCTGCACCGCGCGGATCGCCGCCTTGGTGTAATCGCCGCCATGCAGGTCATTGCCGGCGCCCATTTCCAGAATAACGCGTTTATATGTCATGCGAGTTCTTCCTTACGGCAGGTCGAGCCGCACGACGGCGGCGGCATGGGCGATCAGGGTGGAATCCGTTCCCTCGTCATTGGGAATTTCAAGCCCGCCCTCAACGACATTGACGGTCCCTGTGCCGTGCGGCAGCACCGCGAGAACGGCGACCTTGTCGACCTGGTCCGGATGCGGAATGCCGATCGTGACTTCGACCTGCATCGAATCCGTATCCTGACCCAGTGCCTTGGCGATGCTGAGCGAGTTGTGCCACAGCGCATCGCGCAGTGCGCGCACCGCAGCCTTGGTCGGTTCGGCGCCGCGTATATCGGTCCCCATTCCGATTTCGAGAACCACACGTTTCCACGTCATTCCAAATCACCTTTCTGACAAAGCCCGTCCGGGCTGGATTGTTACCGCGCCGCCAGACTACCCACCGTCGCGGGCGACCGCCAGACCTTCGGCGAACAGGCGCGTATCGACAAGCCGGCGGTGATTGCCCATGATGTCGCCCGAACAATCATCTTGCGTACGATGTCAGCATACCGAGAGATACAGGGATGGAAATCACATTGCGCGTTAATGGCGAGGCCCGGGCGGTCGACGCCGACCCCGCGACACCGCTTTTATTCATTCTCCGCAATGCCCTGGGCCTGAAGGGCGCGAAGCTTGGCTGCGGCGCCGAACAATGCGGCGCCTGCGCCGTACTCGTCGATGGCGAACCCGTGCTGACCTGCGTGCGGGCGGTGTCCGAATTTTCCGACAGCGATATCGTCACTGTGGAAGGGCTGGCAAAGGGCGGCGCGGCCAGCGATATCCAGCAGGCATTCATCGCCGAAAATGCCGCGCAATGCGGTTACTGCACCCCCGGTATCGTCATCGCCGCGACCGCGCTGCTGCGGCGCAAGGAAAACCCGGACGCCGATGATATCCGCGAGGCGCTGGAAGGCCATCTGTGCCGCTGCGGTTCCCATACGCGCGTGATAAAGGCCATCGCCGCGCTGGCCCGGGAGGGCGTTGCCGATGGCGTCTAATGCAAGCCTGGACAAGGCCCCGAACGTGGATGACTGGCTGGCCATTGATGCGGATGGCCGGGTCCGGGTGCGTACCGGCAAGGTCGATATCGGCCAGCGGGTCTCCACCGCCCTGGCACTGATCGCCGCCGAGGAACTGGACGTGCCGCTCGATTCGGTTGATGTGCTGCGGGCCGACACGGTTCGCGCCCCGAACGAGGGCATCACCTCCGGCAGCAATTCGATGGA
>CAXBEC010000677.1:0-2089 GCA_963974145.1 uncultured Alphaproteobacteria bacterium
TTCCTCCAGTCCGAACGCATACATGCCCAGCATCGCGCCGTAGCCCGGCATATCGGGGCTCCAGGCGCGATGGACGCGGGCGATGCCGTCGCGCAGCAACTGGTTGCGTCCCATCCAGAACGCGTTGAAATGCTGCAGTCGAAGGGCAAGGATATCGGTCGGGTGCTCGAACAGGATCTGGTCCCAAATGCCGTTTGATTTGATCAGATCGCCGCTGAGCCAGGCTCGCAATGCCGCGATATGGGCCTTTTCGCGGGCGGTAACTTGGTTCGAGCCTGCTTCGGCGGCGGCGATACTGCCGGCCACCTTGTCATTCATGGCGTTGGAGCCGAACAGCATCATCAGGTAGCCCTGCAGGACATGCGCCATCACGAAACCGGGATCGGCCTCCAGACAGGATTTCAGCGACCCCATCGCACCGGCGCGATATTCAAGGTAATCCGTGATGGTCCGGTCGAAACGGCTGGCGGCGTCGGCGCTTTCGGTCGTGAGCGCCAGTCCCTGTGCGTCTGTATACATCTGCGTTCCTTCGCGAATTGGCAGTCCGGTATCACTATCACGGGGCGCGCCCGATGTGACAAGATGGCAGGCAATGGGACGCGCAACGAACGGGAGACAGTACATATGACCGAGCCGCAATCCGCGCCGTACGGAAGCTGGAAATCGCCGATCACCGCCGGGATGATCGTGGGCAGTACGGTGGGGCTGGGCCAGGTCGTTTGTGATGGCGGGGATATATACTGGGTCGAATCGCGACCCGCCGAAGCCGGCCGCAATGTCATTTGCCGGTGGTCGGATGCCGCCGGTGTCGAGGATGTGACCCCGGCGGGGTTCAACGTGCGCACCCGCGCGCATGAATATGGCGGCGGCGCCTATACGGTTTGCGACGGTGTTGTGGTTTTCTGCAATGATTCCGACCAGCGGCTCTTGATCCAGACGCGGGATGCCACGCCACGGGCGCTCACGCCGGAGGGGCCCTGGCGTTTCGCCGATATGCGGATCGATATGGCCCGCAACCGCGTGCTGGCGGTGCGGGAAGCGCATGAGGACGGGTTGCCTGAACCGGCAAATGCCATCGTGGCGGTCGGGCTGGACGGCACGGTTACCGTCCTGGTGGAAGGGGCGGATTTCTATGCTGCACCCCGCCTGTCGCCCGACGGCAGACAGCTTGCCTGGCTGACCTGGGATCATCCCGATATGCCCTGGGACAGATGCAGGCTATGGCTTTCTGATCTGGACGATGCCGGTCTCCCCGGCGCGCCGGTCCTTGTTATGGGCGGTGAGCGGGAGGCAGCCTTTCAACCGGAATGGTCGCCGGATGGTGTCCTGCATTTCGTGTCCGACAGGACCGGCTGGTGGAACCTGTACCGCTGGGATGGTGTGGAATCGCATCCACTCTGTCCGATGGACGCGGAATTCGGCCTGCCGCAATGGGTCTTCGGCATGACGACCTATGGATTCGATGCCGGGGGCAATATCGTTGCGGCCTATTGCGACGGTGGTTTCTGGCGGCTGGGCCGCCTTGCCGGGGGAATCCTGACGCCGGTCACCACTCCGTATTGCAGCTTTGGTTCGCTGAAGACGGACGGGAACCGCGCGGTGTTCATCGCCGGCCATCCGTCGCAACCGCCGGCGGTGGTGATGCACGATCCGGAGACCGATGCCAGCACTGGGCTGCGCCGTTCCGCCGACGCAGAGATCGATCCCGATTATGTGTCGCGTGCCGAAGCGGTGGTGTATCCGACCAGGGGCGGTCGTGAGGCGCATGCTTTTTTCTATCCGCCGGCCAGCCGGGATTTCAAGGGACCAGCGGATGCACTGCCGCCGCTGATCGTCAAGAGCCACGGCGGGCCGACCGCGCAGGCCGGGTCCGCCTTCGAAATGAAAATCCAGTTCTGGACGAGCCGCGGCTTTGCGGTGCTGGACGTGAATTATGGCGGTAGTACCGGCTATGGCCGGGCCTACAGGCGCAGTCTGGATGGACAGTGGGGCGTGATCGATGTCGATGACTGCGAAGCCGGCGCCCAATTCCTTGTGGCGCAAGGACGGGTCGATGGAGCGAAGCTCATCATCACCGGCGGCAGCGCGG
>CAXBEC010000678.1:0-2088 GCA_963974145.1 uncultured Alphaproteobacteria bacterium
CATAATCCTGCCCTCCCCGATATTGCCGCTTCGTCTCCTACATTACCGCGCCGATCTGCCATGGCACGAATTCGTCATCGCCGAAACCGTAGGTCTCGCTCTTCGTCGGATCGCCGGAAGCAACCTCGATCAACCGGTCGAATATGCGTTGCCCGACCGTATCGATCGATTCGCCCGCATCGACGATCGTGCCGCAATTTATGTCCATGTCCTGATCCATCCGGTCGAACATCGTCGTGTTGGTCGCGAGCTTGAGGCAGGGCGACGGCTTGCAGCCATAGACCGAGCCGCGCCCGGTGGTGAAGCAGACGATATTCGCGCCGCTGGCGACCTGCCCAGTGATCGAGCACGGGTCGTAGCCAGGCGAATCCATGAAGACAAACCCCTTGGTATTGATCGGCTCGCCATAGCGGAAGACGCCGTTGAGGTTCATCGTTCCGCCTTTCGCGGCGGCGCCGAGCGATTTTTCCAGAATCGTGGTCAGCCCGCCCGCCTTGTTGCCCGGCGAAGGGTTGTTGTTCATCTCGCCGCCATTCCGCTTGGTGTATTCCTCCCACCAGCGGATGCGTTCGATCAGTTTTTCGCCGACCGCCGGGCTTGCGGCGCGGCGGGTCAGAAGATGTTCGGCGCCGTAAATTTCCGGTGTCTCGCTGAGGATCGCCGTTCCGCCATGCCGGACCAGCAGATCCGCCGCCGCGCCGAGCGACGGGTTTGCCGTAATGCCCGAATAGGCATCCGACCCGCCGCATTGCAGCGCCAGGGTCAGGTGACTGGCTGGCAGCGGCTCGCGCTGCGCCCTGTTTGCCTCGGTCAGCATTTCAC
Source organism: uncultured Alphaproteobacteria bacterium (assembly GCA_963974145.1). Classification (GTDB taxonomy): domain Bacteria; phylum Pseudomonadota; class Alphaproteobacteria; order UBA8366; genus MarineAlpha4-Bin1. The sequence continues at coordinate 823 of CAXBEC010000678.1, forward strand.
GGACCATCGCGACTCCCTTGTCGACCGACCGCTTGGTGCCGCCGGAATCCTGGATCGTCATGGTCCGGAACAGCGGGCCGCGCGTGATGTTATAGGCTTCGAGAAGGAAATCGATCTGGTTGACCTCGCAGCCCAGCCCGACCATCAGGATACCCGCGAAATTCGGATGCCGCGCATAGCCCCACAAGGTGCGCGGCCATGCCGCAGCCCGTGCCATGTACCAGCGCCACAACCCCGTCGACATTGGGATAGTCGCCAAGTTCGTTACTGTGTTTGAACGCGTCGGCGATATAGCGGGCGACCGTTGCCGAACAGTTCACGCTGGTCAGGATGCCGATATAGTTGCGCGTGCCGACGGTGCTATTGGCGCGCTTGAAGCCCATGAAACTGGCCGGCTCGGCGACGAATTCCGTTTCGCGGGCCTCGGAACAGAAGGCGTAATCGCGTTCAAAATCCTGCATCACCACGTTTTGCACATGGACATGCGCGCCAGCCGGGATATCCGCTGTCGCAAAGCCGATGATCTGGTTGTATTTCCGGACCGCTTCGCCCTTGGCAATCGGCTGGACGGCGACCTTGTGACTGGTCGGAATGATTTCGACCGTGGCAATGTCTTCTTCGCCGATCGTCGTACCCGGCAACAGTTCTGCCCGCGACACAACAACGTTATCCGCCGGGTGCAGGCGTATGGTCAGTAGGTTTGATGCAGGCATGATATTTCCCCCGGTTCAGCGCCAGCTATTGGCTTGGACGGGGGCAATGTAGCGCCAGTCGGCGGGCGGAGCGAGATATTTGCTGACGGGAACCGGACGGCCGCGGATTGGCGCGGCTCGCCCCTTGTGCGGGTTTAGTGAAGCAAGCCGGCGAACGACGCCTCGCCGCGCAGCATGTTGAACAATCGCGGCAGCAGGTCCAGGCGGGAATTCCGCAGGAAATTGCCGAGCGGTGTATATTGCGCCGCCACCTGCGAAGCGACGCCCTGCGGCGCCCGCTCCGCTGTCATGGTCCGGAAAGTCAGTTCGGCTACCAGCTTGCCGTTTTCGTCACGACGACGGCGCCTGTCCAGGACCGGACCCCGGGAATCGAATTTGATCAGCAGTGCCACGACCAACATCAGAGGCAGGAAATAGACCAGAAACAATCCCGCGATAACGCGATCCATCGCCGTGTTCACTGATCCGTTGCCGTTCGTCATTTTGCCGTTGATCGTCATTCAAGTGCCCCTGTTTCCAGCCGTGTGGTTCTCCTGACCCGATAACACCACAA
>CAXBEC010000679.1:0-2085 GCA_963974145.1 uncultured Alphaproteobacteria bacterium
CACCCTCCGGGTAGAACCCGCCAATCTGATCGGTACCATGCTTCTGAAGACGGTCTTTTTCGACTCCGTCGGAAAATCTTTCAAGAAACTTGCTGACAGCGCCGATGACTGGGCGGCGGGCCACCGCGACATCCCGTTCAGCGCGCCCGCACCGACCCTGGCTCCAGGCAGCCGCAGCCGTCTGGACAGGGTAATGGCCCGTATCGCTGAATCGCCCAACGATCACGGTTTGTCGCGCCGGCTGGCGGACTGGATTCTGACCGGGCAGGAAGTCGACCTGATCCGGATCCGCCCCATCGAACTGGCACGGAAATGGGGCACGGCCGAACGCGACACTATCGAAATGTGCCTCCAGGCCGTAAAGGACGGGTTGCTGAGCCTGAGCTGGGATATTCTGTGTCCACGTTGTCGCGGCGCAAAAGCCACCGTTGTGGCACTCGACCAGTTGCCCCATGGCGCGCATTGTGCGTCCTGCAACATCGACTATGACACCGATTTTTCGCGAAATGTGGAAATGACATTTCACCCGGATCCCGCCATCCGGGATATCCCGTCGGGTGAATTCTGCCTGTTTGGCCCCATGTCCACCCCGCATGTAAAGGTACAGGTCACACTGGAACCTGGTGAAACGCGCGATATTCCGGCCCGGCTTGCCCCTGGTGACTACCGGGTTCGAACCCTGGAAGCCGGCAGCGAAGCAGAATTTGTTTATACAGGCGGCGGGTTTCCCGGAGCGGCGATCCATTCGGATGCCGTGACTCTCAGCGGCCCAGCGCCGGAGGATACGGTCCATGCTGAAAACAGGACCACATACCGACGCACCTTCATCGTCGAATCGCGTGACTGGCTGCACGACACGCTCACCGCCGAGCGTGTGACGGTGCTACAGGCATTCCGTGACCTGTTTTCGGATCAGATCCTGCGACCAGGCGATCAGGTTGGTATATCGCAGGTAGCCTTGCTGTTCACCGACCTGCGAGGCTCCACGGCCCTCTATGAGCACGTTGGCGATGCCAAAGCCTATGGTCTGGTGCGGCAGCATTTCGCCTTTTTGGCACGGGTTGTGCGGTTGTGTAACGGCAGCGTGGTCAAGACGATCGGTGACGCCGTCATGGCGGCGTTCCACGACCCCGCCGATGCGGTACGCGCGGCGTTACAGGTCCAGCAGGGAGTCCATGAATTCAACCGGGATTCTGCCGGCGAGAATATCGTCATCAAACTGGGAGTCCATTGCGGCCCCTGTATCGCGGTAACGCTGAGCGAGCGCTTCGACTATTTCGGGACAACCATCAACATGGCAGCACGGTTGCAGGGCGAAAGCGACGGCGGCGATATCGTCCTGTCAGAAGAAATCATAAAAGACCCGGCGGTCGCGGACATCCTCGCGGATTTTACCCTGGAAGCCGTGCGTCGCCAGTTCAAGGGATTTGAAAGACCGGTCTCATTCCGCCGTCTGACCGCCTCTGCGCTGGCAGCGGCGCGGCCGGACGACGCCTCTGCCCTCAATACCAGACGGCGATAGCCACGCGGCGTGTATCCGGTTACTCGGCTGGATTTACCGCCGCGTCCTTGACCGGAACCGTACCTTCCCGGTTGCGCTCCAGGACGCCGACGAACAGCCCCAATAGCGGCGGCACGATGACCAGGGTCAGCACGGCGGACAGGGTCAGGCCACCGACCACCACAGACCCCAGTCCGCGATATATTTCCGACCCGGCGCCGGGCACGAGCACCAGCGGCAGCATCCCCATGACGCTAGTCAGCGTCGACATGAAAATCGGCCTGATCCGGTTTCGTGTGGCTTCGACGATCGCCGTCTCAAGCGGCATCCCTTCATCCCGGATATGGTAAAGTGTCTGGTGCACAAGCAGAATCGCATTGTTCACGACAATACCGATCAGAATGACAAAGCCCAGCAGGGTCAGCATATCGAGTGGCTGGAAATAACTTGTGTTCAGTGCCACCAGCCCCGCAACACCGCCAGCCGTCGCCAGCGGAACGGACAGCAGGATGATCAGCGGATAGGCAAAGCTTTCGAACAATACCGCCATCACCAGATACACGATAATCAAGGCCATCAGCAGA
>CAXBEC010000680.1:0-2081 GCA_963974145.1 uncultured Alphaproteobacteria bacterium
CGCCAGAAAGCCTCCAGTTCGGCCGATCTCTCCGGCGTCAATCTCGCCATTACCGCCTCCTTCGTCATGAATCACCGTGACGAAGAAAAGCGATCTCAAAGTTCGAAAAACAACCGTGTCGCGGCCGGACGCTTACAAACTTTCCCTGTTTGACTCGAAATGGTTCCCTGATAGCAACGCGAAATTCCCTGTTTCGTGTTTTAGGGAATTCGACCAATAAACCGCAGAATACCGGGAGTTTGGATGCTGAGCCCGCTTGTCAAAACGTAAAAACTGACAAAATTCCCTGTATTTTCCCTGTTTAACAGGGAAACGCGGCAGAGACTGGTTCGCTCCAGCCTCGCTCCACCACCAGGAATTTCAGGGACAAAATACGGCTCTTCGGGGCCGTTTTTTATTGCCCGCGCAACACCTTGAAAAGCCAGGCCGTGCTTTGGCGCGTAATCGCGTTGTGGCGCGCTGCCCCGCCCGTTACAGGGAAGGGCAGCACTTTTTCTTCCCTATACGGTTCCGGCCGTATCCTTCGTTGCCAGCGCCTTGGTTCCTGCCGCCTCACGCAGGGCGTTCATTTCATTCTGGATGATCCGCTGCAGCATGCGACCGTCGGTCGAATGCAGGATGAAGCGGGCGCCCAGTTCGATCGCCTTGCTGGAGGTTTCGATGGTCTGCTGGTGCACCATCACCGGGATCTTTCGCGCTTCGCAGCGCTTGATGATGTCGGCGATCACATCCAGGTATTTCTTGTTCGAATAATCATCCGGCACGCCGAGCGACGTCGACATGTCGTTCGGGCCGATGAAGACGCCGTCAATGCCGCCGACATCCAGGATCGCATCCAGGTTTTTATAGGCCGGTTCGGATTCGATGCCGATGATGACAAAGGATTCCTTGCGCCGGTTGGTCAGGTATTTCTTTGTTTCCGGGCTGGGCAGGACGTTGTCTTCCACCGCGCGGCGCAGGTATTCGCCCTTCAGCGGATGCCATTTGGTCGTCGCGACGACCGCCTGTACTTCTTCCACGGTTTCGCAATACGGCACCAGCACGCCGGCCGAGCCCGCATCCAGCGCCATGGCGACATATTCCGCCTTGGGAATCGGCACGCGGACAACCGGGGTGATGTCCGCATGGCGCAGCATGGCGCAAAGCGACTGGATTTCCGCCCGGTCGCGCGAGCCATGTTCTGAATCAATGATCGCGTAATCCAGCGTGCTGCCGGCCAGTATGGATTCGAAGCGTGTCGATGCCATCTGGGAGAGCATGCAGCCGAACACATGGCCGCCTGATTTAAGGGTGCGTCTGAGTTTGGTCGCGTTCATGGGTCACCTCATGTTGTTCGATGCGTAACGAAAGCAGGCCGGTACAGGACTTGCCAGGATCATCTCGATAATCCTGGTTGGCGCTGTGGCGAAGGTCAGGCCGAACCGGCTTCAACATTCGCGACCCGATTTATGGGTGATACTAGTGATACTAACGTCACGATTGTACCGAAAATCCGACGCCCGCCGAAGCGATAGCTGGTTTCGCACTTTCGGGTCCCGGGGACACATCACGAAAACTGTCATGTAGCTGTCACTAAAACGTAATCGTACGCGGCAATTATGCGGCCTGAAACTGAATTCCAGCGGGCACGGCATACAATGGCAGCGATTGAAATTTCCGGTCTCAACAAGACGTTCAACAGGAAAAAGCGGGCGCTGCGGAATATTGAACTTCGGATCGACAAGGGCGAGATGGTCGCCCTGATCGGTGCGTCGGGTTCGGGAAAATCGACATTGCTGCGCCATATTGGCGGGTTGATTGCCGCCGATAGTGGTAACATCCGCGTCTTCGGCGCCAATATGCAGTCCGGTGGCAAGGTCACCCGGGACGCGCGGCGTGTGCGCGTCCGCATCGGCGTTGTCTTCCAGCAGTTCAACCTCGTATCCCGCCTGTCGGTGCTGACCAATGTGCTGACCGGTGTCCTGGGGCGGATGTCCGGGCTGCGTGGCGCACTGGGCCTGTTCAACGACCAGGAAAAGCGCGCAGCCATGCGGGCGCTGTCACGCCTTTTTGGTGTTTCCCCGAGCCAGCGCGCTGTCCGA
>CAXBEC010000681.1:0-2080 GCA_963974145.1 uncultured Alphaproteobacteria bacterium
TCTGGCACGGCATGAGGGGCCGCATATGATACGCCTTGTGACAAACCGGACCGTGTCACGACCCGTTCTGGCGATGATGCTTTATCTGGTTGTGGTGCTGGCGCTACCCGCATTGGCGCAATCCGATGGTATGCCTCCGCCAGCGTCGCTGCTGGGCAATGTGATGCGCGATCCGAAGACGGGGAAGATCGTGCTCCAGCCCCCGGTGCTGGAAATCCATGCCTGTGTCGACAAGGCGGACGATCCGGCCTGCGAGGTCACGTCCCTGCAGTCGGCGCTTGACGGAATATCACCCGGTGGCACGGTCATTCTGCATCCGGGAAAGTATCATCAGGGCGCTTTTGTCCGGATCGACCGTACTCGGATCGAGGCACTGCCGGGCGCCGAACTCGTCGGGACGCCGGTTGGTGGAAAGGCGGCGCTTGTCATAACCGCAAACGATGTGGTTATCGACGGGCTTGCCTGTTCGGGAATTAGCGTGGGATCCCGTAACGGGGCATGCATTCGTCAGGAAGGAAATAACCTGACGCTACGGAATGTCTATTTTCACGATTCCGAGCAGGGGCTTCTTTCGGGTGGCGACCGGGGGCTTTTGCTCATAGAGGACAGTCGTTTCGAAAATCTCGGCCGGGCGGGACAGGCGCATGGTATCTACGTCAATGGTGGTGAATTGATCGTTCGCCGATCGGTATTCCTTGCGTCGAAGGACCAAGGACATGAAATCAAATCCCGCGCGAAGCGTACCCTTATCGAGGACAGTATTGTCGCCTCGCTGGGTGGGGTTGACAGTTACCTGATCGACATTCCCAACGGCGGCGAGGCTGTCATCCGTCGCAATATCCTGCAGGAAGGCACCCGGAGCGCGAATAACGGCGCCATCGCCTTCGCCATGGAAGGTGACAGGTATGAGAATTCAAGTATCCGGATCGAAGGCAACGTGATCGTGTTGGACCGCAATGGCAGTATCCTGGTCAAGGCGAAGAGCCATAAAGCTTCGCTATCCGGAAATGTTATTGTCGGGCTGCCGGGAAAATACCGGATCGGTGCAACCGGGCATGCCTGTGGCGATGCAAAGAATATATGTGTCGATGACCGTGATGCGCTGAACGCCCTCTCTGGTGTATTGCTGCCCAGAATTAAGGGGTTGAGACGTTTGCTGACAGAAATCGGGTTGTGGCGGCACTGAACCCGGCTGCGCTTCCGCTATCCCGGTATGGATGCTTCCGGCCCTAGAGAAGGCGGCGTCGAATGCGAAGGTCACGGCACTCATGAACAGAATTCCCGCGCGTTAACGCCGGTCAGCGCGGCAAGGGCGCTGGCTGCCACCACCAGCCTGATCGCGGCCGGAATGTCCTGCACTTGAGTAGTGCAATGAATACCTCATTCGCCCCAATGTCATGGTGATGCTTTCGCGCGTTCGTCATGGAATATCCGATGCGGACGGGGTTCGGTGGACGCGCCGGTCCGTCCCTTTTACGATGGCGTATGGCCACGCACGGTCGGCTAAAATGAGTAGGGAAAATCAAATGAACATGGGTCCATCGAATATCGGGTTTGTCGGTTGCGAGATGCGCAGCGCTGCTTCGGACGGCGGCGGACACGGGCACAGTCATGCGGAACGCCGCGAGGTTCATGTCAACGGCACGCGGATCAAGACGGTCGATATCCATGCCCATTGCGCGGTGCCGGCGGCGATCGCGGCGGCGGATTATCCGCTGGAGGCGCCGGGCCTGTTGATGGAGGACGTGACCACACGCATCGCGGCAATGGATGCCCAGGGGCTGGACGTTTCCGCGCTGTCGATCAATCCGTGGTGGTATGACCGGGATCGTGACCTGTCGGCCGAAATCATCCGGTTGCAGAATGAGGCGCTGGTCGAGATGTGCGCCGCCAACCCGGACCGCTTCGTCGCCTTTGCCACCGCGGCCCTGCATCATCCGGACCTCGCGGTGGAACAGCTTGAACACGCGGTCAAGAAGCTCGGCTTCAAGGGCGTCGGCGTCGCCGGCAGCGTCGACGGGCTGGAACTTGCCGACCGGAAATTCGACCCGTTCTGGGCCAAATGCGAGGAACTGGACGT
>CAXBEC010000682.1:0-2071 GCA_963974145.1 uncultured Alphaproteobacteria bacterium
AGCTTCGTGCAGGCGGCCATCAACAACGACACCACGCACCCGGTTTCCGCCGGTCTCGACCGCGTCGACGGGCATATGTTCATGCAGCGCGCCGCCGGCCGCCAGATAGGCGGCGCGCAATGCGGGAACCAGCTGGCGGTTATCGACCTGGTGATCCTTGCGGCTGAACACCGCGCCGCTGACGCCCGGCGCCAGATGCGGTTCCATGCGCCGCGCCTGTCCGCCGGTCAGCCAGTCGATTTCCAGGCCAAGACTGCGCTGGAATTCATAGGTATTCCGCAGTTCCGCCACATCATCGCGATGCGCCGCCACGACCAGGGTGCCTTCGTCCCGGTAGCCGACATCGACACCGGATACCGCCGCCAGTTCCTCGGCAAAGGCCGGCCAGGCGGCTTGGCTTTCCAGATTGAGGGCGAGCAGTGCTTCCTCGCCGGGCTCCGTTTCCACATGAGCGGCCAGCATGCCGGCGGCGGCCCAGCTGGCCTCCCGGCCCGCCTCGCCCTTATCGAAGATATCGACCTGGCAACCGGCCGCCGCCAACCGCCAGCCGATGCCGAGACCGCAAATACCGCCGCCAATGACGGCGACACTTGGCCGGTCAGGATTATTTGATTTTTCACTCATTCGGAACAGCTCCCTACGCTGGCATTATCCAGGTCAGGTTTGTTGGGTATGATCTCAGCCGGAAACTCCCGGCACCCCAGCTATTCCTCAGTGTAGATCAAGTCTGTGAAATTGAAAAGTGGGCCGCGACATTTCGTCTTCGCACCCCGGGCGCAGGTCAGGAAATCTTGGTTACGCTGCCCGGCATCGCCTGGCCGTTCTGGAGGATTACCAGCCCGTCGCGGTGTACATAGAGTTGAATATCCCGATCAAAACGATACCGCGTTGGGTCGATTTCAATTTCATAAAGGGCGCTGTGGCCCTGGTAATGCACAGCGACACGGTTGCGCTGTGCGAACTCGCCCATGACCAGCGAATCCGGCGTGGACGAGCGGTCGATGGCGATAACGTCTGGAATGTAATAGTCGTCGCGCGCCGTGCCGACGATTTCCGGCAGTTTCTGCTTGTTGAGCTCCAGACGGACCGGTTCCGGCGCCGTATTGAAGATAAAAACCCGCCCCCAGGACGAGTCACTCCGTGACGGTTTGGCCACCGAAACTGCCGCACCTGCCGCGACTAGGCCACCGATGGCCTGCCGACGCGTTAAACCCTGCTGTAATGCCCTGAACTTCATGGCAAATTCTCCCAACCCAATGAAAACAATCACCCCGGAGATTACCCTGGCTCAAAAATCCAAACATTCCGTTAAAAGTATTCGTTAACGCCACCGGCGCGGCACTGTATCATCCAGGCGACCAAACATTTTCAAAGGATTACCCGTGCCCGACAGCACCCCAGAACCATCCGAACAGGGCATTGGCGCCTCGGTCAGGCGTGTCGAGGACATGGCCCTGCTGACCGGTCGCGGGCGCTTCATCGACGACATTAACCTGCCCGGGCAGGCGCACGCCCATTTTGTCCGAAGCCCCCATGCACATGCCCGGATTCTGGGAATCGATACGGTGGACAGCCTCGCAGCACCCGGCGTTATTGCGGTATTTTCCGGCGCCGATATGCACGCCGATAATGTGGGTGAAATCCGCGCCAAGGCGCCGGTGCGCAACCGCGACGGCTCAGCACTCGATTTCCCGCCCCGCCATTGCTTTGCCACCGACATTGCGCGCTTTGTCGGGGATGCTGTGGCGGTGATTATCGCCGAATCCGCCATCCAGGCCGCCGATGCGGCGGAACTGCTGGCAGTCGATTACGATATTCTGCCATCTGTCACCGGCACACTGGCCGCGGCCAACCCGGATTCGCCTGTTATCTGGCCGGTATACGGATCGAATATCGCGCTGGACTGGGAGCGCGGCGACAAACCGGCGACGGACGCCGCATTCGCCCGTGCCGCGAATATCGCGCAGGTCGACCTCGTCAATAACCGCATCATGCTTGCGGCCATGGAAGTGCGCGGCGCCATCGCCGAGTTTGATCCTGGTACAAGCCGATATACAATTCATACGCCCAC
>CAXBEC010000683.1:0-2054 GCA_963974145.1 uncultured Alphaproteobacteria bacterium
CCACTCTGCCTGGGAGCGCTTTCTCGCCACCTATGTCGTCGCCAGCGATGACGGGATCAACCGGGTGCGGTATGGCGCTGTCACGCCGGCGGATCGCGACCTGCTGGATCGATACATTGCCACCCTGTCGGCAACGCCCGTGACCGCGTTACGGCGTGATGAACAGCGGGCCTTCTGGATCAACCTCTACAATGCAGTGACCGTGCAGGTGGTACTGGATTTTTACCCTGTGGACTCGATCCGCGATATCCGTTCCGGCATTTTCAGCGCCGGTCCCTGGGGCAAGGAACTGGTGTCCGTGGAAGGCGTCGCATTGACTCTGGACGATATAGAACACCGTATCCTACGGCCCGGCTGGCGCGACCCGCGAATTCATTATGCTCTCAATTGTGCCTCTCTCGGTTGCCCGAACCTGCAGCGGCATGCGTTTACACGTGCAAATGCCGAGGTACAGCTGGCAAACGCCGCCAAGGATTTTGTAAATCATCCGCGCGGCGTTGAAATCAATAGTGAAATCGCCTTTGTTTCGAGCATATATGACTGGTTTGCCGCAGATTTTGGCGGTAGCTTGAAAAGCACCGTTGCGCATCTATTACAATATGCCGAGCCGGACCTGGCCACGGCGCTGCAACGGGTTTCCGCTTTGCGCTATCGGTATAACTGGGATCTGAATGACGCCGCTGACTAGGAATTAATGCGCTTGACCCAGGACTGGTTCGTCGTCTTCAAACCAGCCATCCATTCTGTTTCTGTAAAATGCGACATAGCCTTTGATATCATCAACTTCGGCATAGGGCGTTTCATAACCCCAAACCACGTTTTCTTCGCTCCTGTCCCCGACAGACAATGTCCAGTAGGTCGCGTTGCCCTTGTAGGGGCAGTGTGTCGAATGCTCTGTCTGCTGCAGAAATCCCATCGAAACGTCACTTTTCGGGAAATAATAAACCGGTGCGTGGTTTTGCTCCTGCATCAACAGAACGTTAACACTGTCTGCAATCGTTTCATCATTGAAGACGACACGGACGTGGCGGGCCGGCCGGGACATTTCGATGACGTAGCCCGGGTTTTTTGAAAACCCCGGGCTGAGCTGTGTGTTTTGTGGCATGCCTGAACTCCTTTGACGCGACCGGTTTCCAGTGTAGCGGCAGTCCAGCAGGACGGCGCAACACAGCTTACACACCTCGCTTCACATTCCTGTCACCCGACTTCATGTTCCGGAAACAATAGAGACAGCCCCGGCAGGGACATTGCGTCCCTTGCCAGCGGGATCACCGGAATTTCGGGAAGAAACCGTGCAATGCTCGCCACTGTTTCGGCCAGGGGAACGGGGCCGGTTTCCGATTCGCTGACAATAATTGCTGACACCTGTATTCCCTTGCCCTGCATTGCCGCGACCGTCGTCAACGTGTGACTAATCGTGCCGAGATAACTGCCGGCGACGACCAGCGTCTTCACATCAAGAGCAACTATCCAGTCGGCTACGGTTTTCGTATCGGTTAGCGGTACCATGGCACCGCCCACACCTTCGATCAAGTGCACGTCCTCACCGCCCGGACGGCAGAATTCGGTTAGCGCCGCGAAATCGATGCTGCGGTTCTCCCGAGCCGCCGCCATGTCTGGCGATAGCGGCGCAAAAAAGCGCCATGGTGAAATCGCATCAATGCTGGCGTCGTTAACCGGCGTTTCCAGCGCTTGCAGGATCAGGGCGCTGTCGCTTACCGCACAATCCGCCGGGTCGAAGCCGCTGATCACCGGTTTCAGCGCGCGAACCGAATAACCGGCGGCGCGCAACTGACGGCACAGAAGCGTGGTCACATGGGTCTTGCCGATTTCGGTGCCCGTGGCGGTGACAAAAAGGGATGTCATGGCATCAGGCTACCGCGATCAGGGGCTTCACGGCTTCGGCCAGCCGCAGGATATCGTCGTTATCGTGGACGGCCGTAAATGTAAAACGCAGTCGCGCCGTCCCCTCCGGCACGGTGGGGGGGCGGATGGCGGTCACTAGATATCCCAGCCCCTCCAGCATTCGCGATGCCGCCAGAGTCCGTTCCGGG
>CAXBEC010000684.1:0-2053 GCA_963974145.1 uncultured Alphaproteobacteria bacterium
CAGCGGATTGCCCCGGGTTTTGGCCCGCCTGGGGCTGGCCACCCTGATTTTGCTGACCCTGCTGGCCCTCATTGCCCTGCTGCCGGCGCTGACCCTGCTGATCGCCGCGTCTCTGCTGCTGCCGCGCATCCTGGCCGTCGCGGCGCTGCCCCTCCTGCTTCGACTGGCGGAAGGTACGATCCAGCATGTCTTTCTGACCCTTGGTCAGTTGTTGCAGATCGTTCATCATTTTCGATGCACGGCTCTGCTGGTTGTTCCGCTGCGGTTGCGCGATACCGGCGCGCATGTTTTCCAGCCGCCGCTGCATTTCGGCCAGCATCTGCTTTGCCGCCTCGCGGGCGCCGCTCTTCGCCATTTCGCGAATCCGGTCCATCATGTTCTGCAGGTCCTGACGGGTCATCGTGTTCTGCGCCGGGTCCATCTCCTGCAATTCGCCCCGTTCCGCCTGCTCCTGCAGCTTCTTGGTCAGTTCATCAAGATACTTGTCCAGCGCCGCCTGCAATTCCTCGATCAGGCGTTCAATTTCCTCGTCAGGCGCCTCACGCGACAGCGCATCGCGAAGCGCTTCTTCCGCCCGGCGCAAATCCGCCTCGGCCAGCGTTATGCTGCCGTTTTCAACCCGCAGCGCGGTATCCCATAGCAGCTTCTGTACGGACGCCAGCGCTTCACCCTGCCAGTCCTTCATCAACCGCCGCGCGGCCACATCCAGCGCCATGAACACGACGACGTCATTGGCGAAAAGGTCCGGCAACAGCCCGATCCGCTTCAGTCCCTGGGCAACCGCCTCATGGTTCGCGTCCGGATCGTCCGACAGTTTTTTCCGTTCCGCGATAATCTGGCGGGCGACAGGATGATTGAAGATGCGCTCCGGCAGGATGAATTCAACGGTGTCGCTCATCCCTTCCTGACCGATCGCGTCGGTCGCGACCAGAGTCAGCCTGACGGCCAGTCCGGCCCAGGGATGCGGCGTCAGGTCGCGAAAATGCTCCGCCTTGACGTTGCGCGGATTCACGCTCGGCAGCGGAATATCGAGCGACAGGGTTTCACCCGTTTCGTCCGATCCGCGCCGGATAACCATTTTCACCTTGTCGATGCCGTAATCGTCGCTGGCGGTATAGGACAGGTGCAGGGCCGCCTGCTGCGATGCCACTGGCGGCTGTGCCAGGGCAATATCGGGGATCCGGTCCGCCGTGACGGCAATGGCCCAGCTGTCCAGTTTGCGTTCGCGCGACAGGATGTCGATGGCCGCATCCGCCGTCAATTCATGTTCGATCCGGTAGCTGTCCGCCTCGACCGGCGTGAAGTCAGTCTGTGTCGCGCCGGCAACAAGCTGCGGAACCATGCCGCCCCCGTTCACCTGCGCCAGCAGGACACTGCCGGCGGGCACCGAAATGTCGCCGGCCTTGCGGTCGGCGCCGGTCAGGAAGACCGGTGGCCGGCCCGTATAGGCCGGCGGTGTAATCCATGCATCGAGCGTGATAGGCGACGCGGTATCGGAAAATATCGAATCGGGCGACACGGCACGCAGGAGATGCGCGGGCGCATCGGCACCCGCCGCAAAGAGCGATGTTACCAGCACCGCGCCAAGGGCGATTCTCGTGGCAAACGGATCCCGCCGGATCAGCTTCGGCTGCGGCCAGCCGGCGCGGATGCCCTGCAGCATTTTCGCCATGCGGGCGCGGTGAAGCTGCCACAGGCGCGCCCCCTCGCCATTCGGATCCGGCGTCGCGATTTCATCATCCAGGGCATCGAACGGGCGATGCGGCAGGTTGTTGACCTGCTCCAGCCGCCGTTCGGCAGCAATATCATCGGGCAGGCGCAGCGCGCGGAGACCATTCCAGACCGTCCAAAGCAGCGCACCGGAAAAACCGAGAAGAATGCCGGCATGCAGCCAGCCGGGCAAAATCGGCAGAATATCGAGGAGTGCGACGAGCAAGAACAGCCCGGCGACAAGCACAGCCGGCCACAAGGCGTGCCATGCGCCCTCCCAGAACAGGGCCAGACGGGACAGGGCGATGCGATATGCCCAGGTTTTACGCCAATCCTTCATGAT
>CAXBEC010000685.1:0-2047 GCA_963974145.1 uncultured Alphaproteobacteria bacterium
CAGACCTGCCGGTTCGGCATGGCGCCAGCTATCCCGGCGATTTCAACGCGGTTTGTGAGGGGCGGGAGAAACGCGCGCTGGGCGATGCGGCCGGTCTGAAAAACTTCGGTGTCAATCACGTCATCCTGCCGCCGGGTGTGGCCTCGGCGCACCGGCACTGGCACATAAAGCAGGATGAATTGATCTATGTCGTGGAAGGTGAGCTTGTTCTGGTCACCAATGCGGGCGAACAGGTGCTGGGCGTCGGCATGGCGGCGGGGTTCCCGGCGGGCGTCGCCGACGGGCACATGCTGGTGAACCGCAGTGACCGCCGGGCGGTCTATCTGGAGGTCGGCGACCGAACCGCCGGCGATGCGGTGGATTACCCCGATATCGACCTGGCGCTGACAAACGGGCCGGAAGGGCGGGCGTTCAAACACAAGGATGGAACGCCATACTGACGTAACCAGGAGGAACGATCATGGTGAAGGACATTCTGTTGACGACGGACCTGACGATGCTGGTGTGGAGCGCAGCGCTTTGTGCCGTGATCTGGGTCCCCTATATCATGGCGCGGATCGCGGCCTGGGGACTGCTGGAAGCTGTCGGTTATCCGGATTCGCCGCCTGCGGTGCCGGCCTGGTCGGCGCGGATGCACAAGGCGCATCTCAATCTGGTGGAAAACCTTGTGCCTTTTGCGGCGCTGGTGCTGGTGGCCCATGTTGTCGGCGCCGCAAACGAAACCACGGCGCTGGGCGCACAGATTTTCTTCTGGGCCCGGGTAATGCATGCTGGGGCCTATGTCTTCGCCATTCCGTTCGTACGTACATTTGCCTTTGCTGCCGGCATCGTCGGCATGGCGATGATCTTCATGGTTCTTGTCGGGCTATAATAACAAGGAGACGTATATGCCGACCGTTTTGATCACCGGGGCCGGCCGCGGACTCGGCAAGGGGTTTGCCGACCATTATGCCGCCGCGGGCTGGCGGGTGATATCGACCGCGCGCAACCCGGAAGGGCTCGCGGGGGAGGCCTATCCGCTCGAGGTGACCAGTGCGGAATCAGTGGCGGCGCTGGCGGACAGTCTGGCGGGCGAACCCATCGATCTGTTGATCAACAACGCCGGGATCACCGGGCCGCGTGGCACCGGCGTCAGTAATCTGGAATACGAGGCCTGGAGCGAGGTGCTGGCGGTCAATGCCATCGCGCCCATTCGGATATCGGCGGCGCTGGCAAAAAATGTCGCGTTATCTGACAGAAAGCTGATGGTTTTCATTTCGTCGATGATGGGCAGCATCACCCAGACCCATTCCAGCGATTCGATTTTTTACCGTTCCTCCAAGGCCTGCCTGAATCAGGCGGTAAACGTGATGTCGCATGACCTGAAGTCGCAGGGCATTGCCTGCGTGCTGTTCCATCCCGGCTGGGTGCGCACGGATATGGGGGGTGCGGGCGCGGCCATCGATGTGAACACCAGCATTCGGGGCATGACCAATGTGATCGATCGGCTCGGCTTCGATGATAATGGTCGGTTCATAAATTATGACGGGTTCGACATTCCCTGGTGAGGCGGGATAGCGTAAACACATATCCCGACTCGAATACCAAGGAGCCGCATCCAATATGAGTGTCCTGCAGACCGCCATCAAACCGCGCGACGCGGTGTATAAGGCGAATGTCGAGGCGATGGCGACGCTGGTCGCCGACCTGGCCGAAAAACACACAAATGTCGCCAAAGGCGGTAGCGACACGGCCATGGAACGTCATATTGCCCGCGGCAAGATGCCTGCGCGGGAACGTATCCGTGTGTTGTGCGACCCGGGCGCGCCGTTTCTGGAATTTTCCGCGCTGGCCGCACACGGCATGTATGACGACAACATCGCCGCCGCCGGAATCATCACCGGCATCGGTGTGGTGTCCGGCACCGAATGCGTCATCGTTGCCAATGATGCGACGGTCAAGGGCGGCTCGTATTATCCGATCACGGTGAAAAAGCATCTGCGCGCGCAGGAGATTGCCCGCGAGAACAATCTGCCCTGCATCTATCTGGTCGATTCCGGCGGTGCGA
>CAXBEC010000686.1:0-2040 GCA_963974145.1 uncultured Alphaproteobacteria bacterium
CGCGCAGCCATGCGGGCGCTGTCCCGGGTCGGAATCGCCGAGGCTGCGGGCCAGCGGGCATCGACCCTTTCCGGGGGGCAGCAGCAGCGCGCCGCCATTGCGCGGGCGCTCGTGCAGGGCGCTGACATCATCCTCGCTGACGAGCCGATTGCCTCGCTCGACCCGGCGTCCTCCAAGCGGGTGATGGAAGTCCTGCTGGATATCAACGAATCCGATGGCCGCACAATTCTCGTATCGCTGCACCAGGTCGATTACGCCGTGCGGTTCTGTAGGCGCACCATCGCGCTGCGCGACGGCGTCGTGGTCTATGACGGGCCGAGCAGCGCGTTGACCACGGCCATCCTCCGCACGCTTTACGGTGACGACTGCGACGAACTGCTCGGTCACACCGAACCCACAGCCGAGGTGACGCCCCATTCCGCGATGCCGGCATCCGGCAGGGATCTGGTCGCTATATCCGCCTGAACGGTTTTTTACTTTCGCAACCAAGACAAGGAACTGATGGACTATGATGAAACAGATGGCGCATGCCGCAATCGTGGCGACTTCCGTCCTGCTGGCCGGTACGGCCCAGGCCGACTTCAAACCCCTCGACGGCGATCCCAAGGAACTGAATTTCGGCATTATCTCGACCGAATCGACATCCAACCTGAAGGCGCAATGGCTGCCTTTCCTGGCAGCCATGGAAAACCAGATCGGGATGAAGGTGAATGCCTTCTTCGCGCCGGATTATGCCGGTGTCATCGAGGGCATGCGGTTCGGCAAGGTACATCTGGCCTGGTTCGGCAACAAATCCGGCATGGAGGCCGTTGACCGCGCCGGTGGCGAAGTCTTCGTCCAGACCTCGAAGGCCGATGGTACGCAGGGTTATTATTCGCATATCATCACCCAGGCGAGTAACGACAGGATCAACAGCCTGCAGGACCTGTTCGGTTCCTGTGACAAAACTGTCGATTTCGGGATCGGCGACCCCAACTCCACATCAGGTTTCCTGGTACCCAGCTATTACGTCTTCGCGCAGAACGGCATTGACCCGAAGAAATGCTTCAAGACGGTCCGCAACGCCAATCACGAGACCAACCTGATGGCGGTCGCGAACGGCCAGGTTGACGCCGCCGCGAATAATTCCGAACAGATCGCCCGCTCGACCCTCAAGGCGCCGGAAGCCGCGGCGAAGATCAAGGTCATCTGGACATCGCCGCTGATCCCCAGCGACCCGATGGTCTATCGCCGCGACATGTCCAAGGAACTGAAAAGCCGCGTCAAGGGTTTCTTCCTGGCCTATGGCCGTTACGGCACGCCGGAACAGGTCGCAGCAGCGCACAAGGTTCTCGCCGGGCTCAGCGACGGCTACGGCTATTTCATGGAAAGCAACAACACGCAGCTTTATCCGATCCGCCAGCTCGCCCTCTTCAAGGACAAGCTGAAACTTGAGTCCAGCAATGCCAGCGACAAGGCCGCGAAGCTTGAGATGATCGAAAAGGAACTCGATCTCGTAGCCCAGATGGTCAAGGGATTCTAAGACCGCAGCAGCGACTGGGGCGGCGTCTGATTTTATCGGGCGCCGCCATTTTTTTAGGACGGGAATCGTTACATGAACACAGCCGCCACGACCATGGACCTTGCGCCGCCGCGCCGGGAACTCAAGCGCAGCGTCGGCAATATCCTGCTTTGGGCCGTGCTGGCCTTCGTCCTGATCGGGTCATGGGAAGGCGCCGATATCCGCCCCCTCGATCTCATCCGGGATTCGGGAAACATGCTGCAATTCGCACAGGGATTTTTCCCGCCGGACTTCACCGAATGGCGGATGTATCTGGGCGAAATGCTGATCACGGTGCAACTGGCGGTATGGGGTACGGCACTCGCTATCATTTGCTCTATTCCCTGCGGTATCCTGTCGGCTGAAAACATCGCGCCCCCGTGGATTTACCAGCCGATGCGGCGCGTGATGGATTCGTTCCGCGCTATCAACGAAATGGTCTTCGCAATGCTCTTCGTGGTCGCGGTCGGGCTGGGCCCGTTTGCCGGCGTGCTGGCGCT
>CAXBEC010000687.1:0-2032 GCA_963974145.1 uncultured Alphaproteobacteria bacterium
CCACGACCATATCAACCCGGGCCGTCTGCAGCCATTTGGCCAGCCCGGCATCACCCCCGAACCCGCCAATACGCATATGACCGGCAGCGGTTTCCGGCGACTCCGTTCGGCCGGCCAGGGATACCGTAACCGTCAGGGCGCCTCCGAACCGGGCTGCCGCAGCGTCGGCCAGCCGGCCTGCATCGCTGGTCCCGGCAAGGATCAGGAGATGCGGGTTACGGTCCCGCATGGCCGATTGCTCTGCCCTGCCGGTCAACCACCAGGATATCCACTGCGATATCGCCCGACAGAACGCTCAGGGCCTGGTCCCGCGCGGCGCTTGCCACAGCATCGGGCAAGCCCAGCGCCGGCGCGATTTCGAGGGCCTGCGCTGCCGTATTGCCGTCGCGGATAGATTCCTGAGCCTCAGCTGTCGCACCGAGTGTTCCCGCCATGACCGCCAGCCGGTCCAAATCCACCTGGCTGCGCGCCGAATGCAAATCCAAGTTTCCCTGGGCCAATTTGGTCAGCTTTGCAAAGCCGCCGGCAATCGTAATCCGCGGCAGGGGGGGGGCTTTAAGGTATTTCAGCATCCCGCCCACGAAGTCACCCATATCGACAACAGATTCTTCATCGAGCCCGTGATATTTCCGTACGGCGGCTTCGGAGGTTTTACCCGTGGCGCCAGCGATATGGGTAATGCCTGTCGCGCGGGCCACATCGATCCCCTGGCGGATCGAATGAATCCAGGCACTGCAGGAATAGGGAATCACGATTCCCGTGGTGCCCAGAACGGACAGGCCACCGACAATTCCCAGCCGGGGATTCCAGGTCCGTTCGGCGATTTTTGCACCGCCGGGGATCGAGACGGTTACGGCGATATCGCCCGCCACGCCCTGCGCCGCGGCAACCGCTTCAAGCGTTTCGCGGATCATCTTCCGGGGCGCCGGATTGATTGCGGGTTCGCCGGCCGGAATTGGCAGGCCCGGCCGGGTCACGGTGCCGACGCCTTCACCGGCATGAAACGTTACCCCCGCCCCGGCCTTTCCCGCGCGGACGGTCACGAGAATCAGGGCGCCATGGGTGACATCGGGGTCGTCGCCGGCATCCTTGATGATCCCCGCCGTGGCGCAACCGCCATCGACGGATTTCCGCGCCAGCGCAAAGGACGGCGTCTGTCCGCGGGGCAGGCGGATTGTCACAGGATCGGGAAAACCCCCCGTCAGCAGCGCCGTAAAGGCAGCCTTCGCCGCCGCCGTGGCGCATGCCCCGGTCGTCCAGCCCCGCCGCAGCGTCCCTTCGGGTTTTCGATCCATCGCAATGATTTTATCAAATGACGCAGCTGTGCGATAATGATGAATCTTTTATTTCTTTCCTTCCCGAGGAGACTGGCCGGTGACCGACTGTTTTGTAGCGCGGGCGAATGCCCGGACCCTGCCCATCACACCAATGACGGCTGCACAGCTGGACGACTGGCTGACGGGCCAGCCAAAGGAAACAGCCG
This sequence comes from uncultured Alphaproteobacteria bacterium, assembly GCA_963974145.1. Taxonomy (GTDB): domain Bacteria; phylum Pseudomonadota; class Alphaproteobacteria; order UBA8366; genus MarineAlpha4-Bin1. Next base: position 1,484 of record CAXBEC010000687.1, read on the forward strand.
CATGGGTGCGCGCATCCGCGTTCACCGCGGCGGCCGGCAGCGCGCTGCTGCTGCCCGGCGGACCGAATGGCGCCAGCGGCGTTCTGGCCGGGGTGGAAGGCGATGACGATATCTGGTCGTGGAGCGCCATCAGCGGGAAACTGCCCGAAGGGCGCTACCGTCTGGCCCGCGAGCCGAAAGCCAGCACCGCCACGCAGCTGGCGCTGGGATGGGGTCTCGCCGCCTATGGCTTCGACCGGTATGGCAAGCAACGCAAACCGCATCCGCAACTTGTCTGGCCGCAAAAGGCGGACAAGGGTTCGGTCGAAGCGACCGTCAGCGCGACCTTCCTGGTACGTGACCTGATCAATACGCCAGCTTCGGATATGGGGCCGGAGGAACTGGCGGCGGAGGCCCGCAAGCTGGCCCGCGAATTCAAGGCGCGGTTCAAGACCATCATCGGCGACGACCTGCTGAAACAGAATTTCCCGGCGATCCACGCGGTCGGACGGGCATCGACCCGCGCGCCGCGGCTGATCGACTTCACCTGGGGCAACGCCAAACATCCGA
>CAXBEC010000688.1:0-2031 GCA_963974145.1 uncultured Alphaproteobacteria bacterium
CAACAAGGACGAAAGAACCATGAGCAAGACAGTACCCGGCCCCGATGGCCAGCCGCGCTGCGGCTGGTGCGGGGAAATTGCGGAGTTCTTCCCCTATCACGATGCCGAATGGGGCTTCCCGGTCGCGGACGATATCCGCCTGTTCGAGAAGCTGTGCCTGGAAAGTTTCCAGTCCGGGCTGAGCTGGCGCACCATCCTGGCCAAGCGGGAGAATTTCCGCCGCGCCTTTCACGGGTTCGACTATGAAAAGGTGGCGGAATTCACCGAAGCGGATGTGGAACGGCTGCTGCAGGATGCCGGAATCATCCGCCATCGGGGTAAGATCGAGGCGGTGATCAACAACGCAAAGCGGGCGCGGGAACTGATCGCACAGGAAGGCTCGCTCGCCGCCTATGTCTGGCGGTTCGAACCGGACCCGGCGAGCCTCGGCGACCCACAGAGCGCCTCCACCTCGGCGGAATCCATCGCCCTGTCGAAAGACCTGAAGAAGCGCGGCTGGAAATTCGTCGGCCCCACCACCGTCTTCGCCTTCATGCAGGCGATGGGGCTGGTCAACGACCACATGGCCGATTGCGTGACCCGCGACGCGGTTGCCCGCGCACGAAAGGGCTTCACGCCGCCGCGTTAATCCAGCGGCGGCTTCGTGCCTTCGGGCAGGGGCGGGTCGAAGATGTTCAGGGTCATGGCGATCAGCGCGTAATAGCCCATGATCCCGACCAGGTCGACGACGCTGCGCCGGCCGAAGCGTTCCACCGCGGCGTCGAAGGTTTCGTCGCTGACCTTGTTGGTGGTGAAGAATTCGTTGGCGAAATTGTAGACCATGGTCTGGTCAGGGTCATCGAAGACCGGGGTGCCGCGCGTACGGATCGCCTCGATCGCGGCTTCCGGCACGCCCGCCTTCTTCGCCGATTCCACATGCGAGGAAAACTCGAACTGCGCGGTCCAGAACCGGGCCGAGATGAGGATCAGCAGTTCGGAAATCTTCGGCGGGAACGAGCTCTGGAAGCGGCAGAGCAGCCCCAGTTCCTGCACCCGGTCGAGCAGCAGCGGGCTGTGCAGCAGCGGCAGGAACGGCCCGTGTATGCCGCCGCGCGGCCCGGCGGTGATCTTGTCGACGACGGCGCGCTGGTCCGCGTCCATTTCGTCATAGGTGAGTTCCGGCATGCGTTTCATGATGTTGTCCCCCTTGATCCGGCTGGTCCCCGTTTTTTCGCGGGCAAGCCTATCTGCTGGCACCGCATGGCGCCAGCCCGGCGCGCCGGCCTGTCGCTGGCACCGCATATTTCCGTATGCTTCCCACCGGAATATTGCATACTCGCGGGATATTCGAAGACGGCACAACAGTTCCGGAACGCATGATGGCTATCGGCAAACCGCGCAGACGACCGTTCAGCATGACCGTGAAGATCATCATCGGGATGGTGGTCCTGCTGGTCATCGTGCCTTTCCTGATGTCGATGTACGCGATGTACGAATTTTCCGATACGCCCTGCGGCCGGCTGGTCAACGCCACGGGAGACGACGCGAAGATGGCGTATCTCGGCGAATGGGCGGAGGCCACCATCCATCGGAAAGCGGTGCTTGAATATCTCGGCCCGCAGGGCCGGCGCAGCGCCGAGGACGATTCCGGATTCCATACGAGGATTGACCCGGACTGGGCGTATCTGGGCATCGATCCGGACACCGCGGTGTTCGGCGTGATCCGCCTGCCCGGGGACCGTCAGGACTACCGGAACCCGAACAATATCCGTTCGATCGAAATCGGCAGCGCGGAGAACCTGATCGTCCTGAAGGTGAACGGGTCGGACGTTTTCGGCATGGAAGACGAGGATTACCGGAAGGATGATGCCTATGCGCCGGTTAGCGAGACGGCCGGTGTGTACTGTAAACTGAACAAGCGTTAAGGCCGGGCGTGCCGCACCGGCTTTACGCGGGCGGCGGGCCCGTTCCATACTTGCCTGCGTCAGCGTCAGGGAGGAATGCCATATGCTTGAGGTAAAACAGTTGCATCCGCTTTTCGTCGGCGAGGTC
>CAXBEC010000689.1:0-2025 GCA_963974145.1 uncultured Alphaproteobacteria bacterium
GCAAGGTCGACTCGGTCATTTCCGTTCGGCGCATTGAAGACGGCGAGGGGAATATCCTGCCGGCACGACGGGCGGAACTCGCCGTGGCGCGGGGCGACCTGCAGGCCGCTGTCGCGGTCCTGGGGGATGCAGCGGGCCCGGCCGCCGCAGACTGGGTCCGCGATGCGAAGCGCCACATCGCGGCTCAAAAAGCCGTCGCAGCCTTGCGCGTGCACGCTGTGGAAATGCTCGGTACAGGCATGTCGGCAACCGGGGCGCCGCAATGATCCGCGCCGCGCTAGTCTTTTTCCTGATCGGCTGCTTCGTCTGGCTTGCCGTCTGGTTTGCCGGAAACCCGGGGCATGTGGGTATCGAGATCGCCGGGCTACAGATCAGAACCCAGGCCGGCGTTTTTATCCTGGGGCTGGTTGTGCTAATTGTTGTAGCGGCAGCGCTGTACCGCTTGTGGCGATTCATCCGGTACGTTCCCGGCGGCATGCTGGACTATCGCCGGGCGGCCCGGCGCCAGCGCGGATACCAGGCGCTGACGCAGGGCATGGTCGCCGTTGCCGCCGGCGATGCAGAGGAAGCCAAAAAATTCGCCCGCAAGGCCGATGGCCTGCTGAATGAGCCACCGTTGACGATGCTGCTGTCGGCACAGGCAGCACAGCTTGAAGGTGACGAAGATGCCGCCCGGCGGTATTTCGAGGAGATGCTCAAGAAACCGGATATGGCGTTCCTGGGTGTGCGTGGCCTGCTCATGCAGGCGGTGCGGCAGGATAACAAGGCGGAAGCACTGCGACTCGCGGAACGGGCGTTTCAACTGCGCCCCGATACGCCCTGGGTGCTGACACGCCTGTTCAGCCTGCAGGCGGGCGCCGGGAAATGGGCGGACGCGAGCCAGACCACCGAACGCGCGATCCGTGCCGGGGTTATCACAAGTGACGCGGGTCGGCGGCGGCGGGCGGTGCTCGCCGTGGCGTTGAGCCAAGAAGCAACCAGAACGGGCGATTCCGCCACAGCGTTGAAGCAGGCCCGTATCGCGCATGACCTGGCGCCGAATCTTGTCGCCGCAACGGTCGTGTATATGCGGTGCCTGGCGGACGCCGGGAAAATGCGGCGGGCGGTAAAGCTGGCTGAATCCGCCTGGGCGCTTGAACCGCATCCCGACCTGGCGGCCGCCTATGACGCGTTTGGCGGTGAAGACGAACCGCCACTTGAGCGGGTAAAGCGATTCCAGCGGCTTTGCAGCTTCCGGCCGGATCACCCTGAAAGCCATTACGCGCTGGCCGAGGTCTCGCTGGCAGCGGAACTCTGGGGCGAAACACGGCGCCATCTGGAGGCGGCGGGCGGTGAACATCCGACCGCGCGTCACTGTCGTCTGATGGCGGAACTCGAAGACAGGGAAACCGGCAACCTGGAAGTAACCCGCCATTGGCTCGACCGTGCGGTTGCCGCACCTTCCGGCGAGGCCTGGTATTGCGGTGAGTGCGGCTCCATCGCCGGCGAATGGTCGCCCTGCTGTAACAGTTGCGGCAGTTTCGACAGTCTGGAATGGCAGCTGCCACCAGGTGCAACGGCTCTCCAGATTGCCGCGCCGGACGACACCACAGGGAAGCCGCCAGAAACGTTGCCGGTAACGGTCCCCCAGGTGAGCGCACCCGCCACTACGTCATAGAATAACAGCCCGAGACGATACTGTATCGCAGGGGTGGCTTTTCGACTCCTGGCCGGGGCACAAAAAAAGGGCCGGCAATCTGTTATGTGCCGGCCTCAGGATCAGGGAGGAGAGAAAGCAACAGTGTGTGAACTGTTGATCATAAGGTACCCCGGTTTCGCGCTATACGAAGTGACGACAGTCACAAACGCAATTTTTTCTCCGCAAAAATTTCCACCCTTGATTCCGCCTGGCATTTCACCAGCAGGCTTGCGTTGTTGATCGACCCGGCCTATTTTGCGCGCCGATGTGCCGCGTTAGCTCAGCTGGTAGAGCATCGCATTCGTAATGCGGGGGTCGGGTGTTCAAGTCACCCACGCGGCACCATT
>CAXBEC010000690.1:0-2025 GCA_963974145.1 uncultured Alphaproteobacteria bacterium
GGGCGATCGAATTTCGATGAGAGAAGCCGGCGGCGGCGGATATGGTAACGCGGCGGAGCGCGACCCCGACGCCGCACTGGCGGATCGTGCGCGTGGTCATGTAACGGACTGAAGGAGCAGCCTGTGTCGAATGAACTTCATTTTCTCACCATTGCGGAGGCCGGTGCCAGGATCGCCCGCAAGGAACTCTCGCCAGTCGAGCTTGTCGAAGCCTATCTGCGCCGGATCGAAGCGGTAGGGCCGCAGCTCGATGCCTTCATCACGCTGACGGCGGACCGTGCGCTGGAGCAGGCCCGGGAAGCCGAGGCGGAGATCGCCGGCGGAAATTACCGGGGGCCGTTGCACGGCATTCCCTTTGGCCTCAAGGATATCTACGAAACGAAAGGTATCCTGACCTCGGGGCATTCCCGGGTCATGGAAAACCATATTCCGCAGCAGGATGCGACGACCACGGCCCGGCTTTATGACGCGGGCATGATCCTGCTGGGCAAGATGTCGACCCATGAATTCGCCCATGGCGGGCCATCCTTCGACCTGCCCTGGCCGCCGGCGCGAAACCCCTGGGGGCTGGACCATGTCACGGGCGGGTCGTCCAGCGGTTCCGGCGCGGCGGTCGCGGCCGGCCTGCTGCCCGGTGCCCTGGGGTCGGATACGGGAGGGTCGATCCGCAATCCCGCCTGCCTGTGCGGTGTTGCCGGTTTCAAACCGACCTATGGGCTGGTCAGCCGTGCCGGGGTGATCGCAAATTCCTACACGTTCGATCACTGCGGCCCCCTGACATGGACTGTCGAGGATGCGGCCCTGATGATGCAGTCTCTCGCGGGGCATGACCCGCGCGATCCCGCGAGCGCCAATGTCCCGATTCCGGATTACCATGCCGCGCTGGGCGGCGGTCTGAAAGGCAAGCGTATCGGGATCATCCGTCATTTCTATGACGAGGACCTGCCGACGAATGACGAGATGCGCAAGGCACTGGAAGCCGCCTATGACGTGTTGCGCGGCCTGGGCGCCGAATTGGAGGATGTCCGGGTTCGGCCCATGCAGGAATACTATGACGTCAAGGTTGTCATCGCCGAATCCGAGCTTTTTGCGGTGCATGAAGGGGCGCTGCGCGAACGGCCAGGCGATTTCGGGTCAGACTTCCTCGGCCGCTGTACGCCTGCCTGCCTGATAACCGGGATCGATTATGTGCAGGCGCAGCGTGAACGCCGCGTCATGCTGGCGGAAATGGCGCAGGTCTGGGATCGGTTCGACCTGCTGGTGACGGCCGGAACCTATGGACCCGCGCCACGCTTCGATGCCCATCGCACGGTTTCGTTCTGGGAAAAGCCGGCAATTACGACACCTTTCAACGTCATGGGCGGCCCGGCGCTCGCGGTCAATATCGGCTTCAGCGAAAGCGGACTGCCGCTGTCCATGCAGATCGCCGGACGACCGTTTGCCGATGCGGCTACACTGCAGGCCGGTGCCGCTTATGAAGAGGCTACAACCTGGCGGCAGTGTCGGCCCGTGCTGGATCCCGGCGCCCGTGTCCTGCCGGCGCCGCGCCCGGTACCGGACGAGCCCTCCGGCGCCAGCGCCGCGACGCGTGATCGTGTCGCCCGCGCAGTCGAAGCCGCAGGACTGCCGCTGAACGAGGTGCAGATCGATCAGGTCCGGGCGGCGGCGCCGCATGTTGCCGGGATGCTCGAACGCATCAATCGCAAGCGGTCCTTTACGGATGAACCGTCAAACACCTTCCGTTTCTGACGGATTTGCAACAGGCTTTTGACATCAGGCTTCGACGCCAACGCTGGTCCGGCGTGTCGTCTGCGCGTGGCGCGACCCTCAGGTCGGCCTGGAAGGCACGCCCGATTGCGACGCGCCCCAGGCGACGAAGCCGCGAGGTATCGAAAGGCGTTTCCAGCCGGTGCGGGGTAAAGCCTGAAAATGGCACGTCGATATCACGCCAGTCACGGGACGCCCGGAATCCCGAACGGCAGGATTGCCAGGAGCGCATGTTGTCCGGGGTGCGCAGGTGGACGC
>CAXBEC010000691.1:0-2025 GCA_963974145.1 uncultured Alphaproteobacteria bacterium
CAGGGAATCGCGCTCGACGTCCCGCCCCTGGCCGAGATGTCACTGGATGAATTTCTGGAAGACCCGGCCGCGGATGCCCTGCTGGTCGTGCTCGACCAGGTCACCGACCCGCATAATGTGGGCGCAATCCTGCGCAGCGCGGCCGCGTTCGGGGCTGCGGCAGTGATCGTCCACGACCGCAGCACACCGCCGACAACCGGTGTTCTGGCGAAAGCGGCAAGCGGTGCGCTCGACCTCGTTCCGCTGGTACGGGTCGGCAATCTGGCCCGGGCGATGGACGCCCTGGGCCAGGAAGGCTTCTGGCGGATCGGATTCGACAGCGCCGCCGAGGGCCTGTTGGCCGACGCCCCTCTGGACGGGCGAATCGCCCTCGTTCTCGGCGCGGAAGGCAGCGGCCTCAGGCGACTCACCCGGGAAGCCTGCGACAGCCTGGTCCGTATCCCTGCCGCGGGACCGCTGGCCTCGCTCAACGTATCCAATGCAACGGCCATCGCTTTGTATGAGGCGGCACGGCGCCGAATCCCCGCAGAGACAACCGCATGACAATCCCCAACCAGCGCCACCTCTTCGATATCCCCGACGATGTCACATACCTCAACTGCGCCTCCTATTCGCCATTGCTGCGCAGCGTCGTTGCCGCCGGTAAAATGGGGCTTGCCCGCAAGGCGCATCCCTGGGAGCCGATCTTTTTCGACGCCGAAGCCGATGTCGAACAGGCGCGCGGGCTGTTCGCGCGCATTATCGGCGCGACCGCCGACGATATCGCCGTCACCCCCTCCACCAGTTACGGAATCGCCACGGCCGCCGCCAACCTGACGGTTCAGTCCGGTCAAGAGGTCGTCACGCTGGAACAGCAGTTTCCGTCCAATTTTCATGCCTGGCGGCAACTCGCGGCGGATTCCGGGGCCCGGCTGGTCCAGGTGCCCCGGCCGCCGGATGGTGACTGGGCCGCCGCCGTCCTGGCGCATCTTGGGCCCGATACGGGAGTTGTCGCCCTGCCGCCCTGCCACTGGACCGACGGCAGCCGCATCGACCTCGCGCCCATCGGTGCCCGCTGCAGGGAACTCGGGGCCGCCTTCATTATCGATGCGACGCAGTATATTGGTGCAGGACCACTGGATGTCGCCGATCTCCAGCCTGATTTCCTCGCCTGTTCCGCCTATAAATGGCTGCTCTGCCCCTATACGCTGGCATTTCTGTATGCCGCGCCCCACCGGCAGCAGGGCCGGCCGCTCGAGCAGCGCACCGACAGCCCGGTCGACAACGCACGGCGTTACGACATGGGCGAACGCTATAATTTCATCAATATGCCCATGGCCGTCGCTGCACTGACGCAGGTGCTGGACTGGACACCGGCGGCGATCGCCGAAACCCTGGCCCCGCTGACCCGGCACGCCGCCGATGCGGCACGCGAGCGGGGCCTCACCGTGCCGCCGGATGCCCACCGGGTGGCGCATTACATCGGGTTGCGGCGGCAGGGCGGCCTGCCGGAGGGGCTGGACAGGAAGCTCGCTGAAGACGGCGTTTATGCCGCCCTTCGGGGCGACGCGGTCCGGATCAGCCCCTATCTGTTCAGCGACACCGCCGATATCGACCGTTTTTTTAAGGCTCTCGACCGGCATCTTTGACGCGGGCGTGTATTTTGCGTGGATTTCCACGCCGGTTTTGATAATGTCCCGCCGCGCGACACGTGCCGCAGTAGCTCAGTTGGTAGAGCAGGGGTTTTGTAAACCTCAGGTCGGGAGTTCAAGTCTCTCCTGCGGCACCATAAATTCAATAAGTTATAAAAGCCATATAGATTATTAGTCTCTTTTTAGTCTCATAAAAACTGGCAGAGACTAGAAATTTTGTATCCTCAATATGTGCCTTGAACGCTGGTATGATCGGGGCGAAATTGAGCAGCGTATTCAGATTTTTTGTTTTCCGTCGTCGTTTCAAGGCTCTTACTACAAGGACTATGAAGAACATTCGTTCGATAGCGCGGGAACTATCGGTCAGTTATATGACGGTTCGCAGGTGTCTTCG
>CAXBEC010000692.1:0-2017 GCA_963974145.1 uncultured Alphaproteobacteria bacterium
AAGTCTGAGCTTCAGATGCGGGTGCGCGTACACCGTGTACGCCAGCCAGGTGCCCTCGCCCGCCTGCGCCGCCGGCTTGCGGGCGGCGCGTGCGGCGCTGGAAGGGCTGGATGTGCGGCCCGACGCGATGGCGCGGGTGCTGGACGTGACCGGCGGGCTGATCGTTTCGGAATCCGTCATGATGGGTCTTGCGCCGCGCCTCGGCCGTCAGGTCGCGCATGATATCGTCTATGACTGCTGCCGGAAATCGCTGACCGAAGGGGTGACGTTTCTGGATGCGCTTGCGGGAACGCCGGACATTGCCGCCGGTTTCAGTCGCGATGAACTGGTCGAACTGATCGATCCGGCGAATTACCTTGGCGCGGCCCCGGCGATGACCCGGCGGCTTTTGGCCCAACGCAAATAGGCGGACCGGTTAAACGCCTTCGCCCGCGCCGCCCAGCATGGGGCTTGCCTCATCGCGGTGGCCTCGCCGATAGTAACCGTCATCGTCACCTGCTTCGGGAGGCATGTCATGACCAATGTACTGACGGCGGATCAGATCGCGGCGTACCGCCATGACGGATTTCAGTTTCCGCTGCCGGGGATCGGTGCGGAACACGCCCGCCGGGCGCGGGCCGACCTGGAAGAATACGAAACCGGCATGGGCGGGAAGCTGACGGAAATTGACCGCACTGCCCGCTACAAGCTGCATGTGAAGCTGCCCTGGGCCCACGCCATTGCCACCCACCCGGCGATTCTGGATGCGGTGGAAGATGTGATCGGGCCGGATATCCTGATCTGGACCAGCACTTTTTTCGTCAAGGAACCGAAGACTCCCGCGGTCACCCTGTGGCACCAGGACGCGACCTATTTCGGCCTGCGGCCGCATGACCACATCACCGCCTGGGTCGCGCTGAGTGATGCCTCGGCAGTTTCCGGCTGCATGACCTTCATCCCGGAAGGCGGCGCCCCGCGGCTGTATCAACACAAGGCGAATGCCGTCCCGAACAGCATGAATGGCGGTAGCCAGACCATCGTCGAGGATTTCGACCGGGATTCCGGCGTGCGCGGTATGCTGAATGCCGGCGAATTCTCGCTGCACCACACACTGTGCATCCACAGCTCGCCGCCGAACGAATCGGATGACCGCCGCATCGGCTACGGGATCAGCTATATGCCCGCCAACACGCGGCATATCGGCACGATCCGGCAGCGCGCCATGCTGGTGCGGGGTGAAGACCGGTATGGACATTTTGAGCTTGAAGCGCATCCGGGGGAGGACCAATCCGCGAACAACGCCGAGCATGTCAGGAGCACCACCAGCTACCGGGCCGGCTATTTGGAGCAGGTCGCCTGGCATGAGGAAGGCCGCGTCCGCAGCTGATCCGGGATCACAGAAAAAGGGGGAGAGACACCATGTCGCTGACACGCGAGGAGGCCAACCGCATCGCCGATGCCGCGATCGCCAAGGCCGAAGAACTGGGTATCGGCATCAATGTCGCCGTGGTGGATGGCGGCGGCCGGCTGATGGTGTTCCAGCGCATGGACAACGCCAGTTGGGCCGGGATGTATGGCAGCCAGGGCAAGGCGATCGCCTCGGTCGCCTTCGGCCGGTCCAGCGCCGAACTGCAGGAACGCGCCGCCCACCCGACCCTGATCGGCATCCGCGTGGCGGAAGGCGAGCACATGATCTTCGGCCAGGGCGCGATGCCTGTGTTCCGCGACGGAAGGGTGATCGGCGCCTGCGGCGTCGGCGGCGGCACCTCGCAGGAGGATGAGGATTGCGCCATCGCAGGAATTGCCGCGCTCTGAAACAGGCGCGGGATGAACATGCTCCCCAACAATCCGACTGACAGGCCGCGTCCATGCGGTTAACCTCGCCCGAAGATTACGCGCAATAGTAGGGGTTTCACCATGGCGTTACTTATTTTCAACCTGGACAGGATGATCGGCAATGCGACGGAGTGGATCAATACGATCGCCCGCCAGATGCCTGAAATGGAGGTCCGGATTTGGCCCGATATCGGCGACCCGG
>CAXBEC010000693.1:0-2006 GCA_963974145.1 uncultured Alphaproteobacteria bacterium
CCACCTTCGGGCGGCCGGACAATGACCGTGACGCGGTGAATGACGCGCACCTTTCGACCGCCGGTTTGCATGGGGGCATGCAACGGGTCGGCACGCCCCGGTACAGGGACAAGGGAAACGGCGAAAAACGAGGCGCGACAATGACGGTTAAGTCATTGAAAGTGGCGGAGGGAGAGGGACTCGAACCCTCGCAACGTTGTTACACGTTGACGGATTAGCAATCCGCTGCATTACCGCTCTGCCATCCCTCCATCGGCGCTTGGCCGCTAGTTCCTAACGACGCTTCGAAACACTGTCAACGACTCTGCGTCGTTTCGCGCAAGATCGCGAAAATAGCGCGGCGGGCGGCGCGGGTCGCGGGTCTGAATTCGGTGTCCGTCCGGACGGTTTTGCGCTTGTCGCCGCCTGCACGAACCACCGAAAGGCGAATTTCGCTGGCTTCGATGGCGCCGGGCGCAGGGGGGAGTCGCCTAAGCCGCGGCGATTGGTATAGTCTTGCCCCCGACATGGCACGGCAGCGCCCGGCGCCATCACTGACAATCAAGAAAACGGGAAGCCCAGAGCATGAAAGACGGCACGATGAATGGTGGTGAGGTAATAGTAGCGACCCTGTTGTCGCGGGAGATAGACACGGTATTTTTTGTGCCGGGGGGCACCTATGTGACCGTCCTGGAAGCGCTTAGCCGCGTCCAGAACAAGATCCGCTCGATACCCACCCGGCTGGAATCCTCCGCCGCCTTCGCCTGCGACGCCTATGCGGGGATCAGCCGCAAGCCGTCCTGCATGTTCGTGTCCCGCGCGCCGGGCGCCTCCAACGCGGTGATCGGCGTGCATACGGCGATGCAGGCCTCGCGCCCCTTCGTGCTGTTCATCGCCGATATCCCGAAGGCCCAGAAGGGCCGCGAGGCGTTCCAGGAAGTCGAATACAAGATCATGTTCGAACCGGTCGCCAAGGCCGTGCTGGAGGTCAATTCCTATGACGAGCTCGCCAAGGTCACCGCGCGGGCCATCGACCTGTCGGTCAGCGGCCGTCCCGGCCCGGTGGTCTGCGTCGTCTCGAAAGACCTGCTCGACGGCAAGACCGGCAATCCGGCCATTCCAAAGCCCGCCCCGATGGTCCGCATGGGTCCGGAACACGGCGCGGTCGCCGAGGCGGCAGAACTGATCAAGGCGGCGAAACACCCGATTATCCTGGCCGGTGAAATGATCCCCATCGAAGGCGAAACCGAAGCCCTGGAGGCGTTTGCCGATGCCAGCGGCGCCGGCGTGATCGTCGCCTACCGCCAGCAGGACATCATCGACAACGAACACCCGTCCTATTTCGGGCAGCTTACCCTGAACCGCCTGCCCTACCAGAAGGAAGCGCTGGAATCCTGCGACCTGATCATCAATATCGGCTGCCGCCTCGACAGCGTGACCACCGCGGAATACGGCATGTTCCGCGACGACCAGAAAATGATCATGGCCTATCCGGATGCCTCGACCTTTTCGCAATGGCAGGTCGATGTCGCCATGGGCTCCCATGCGGGACCGGCGATGCGCGCCCTGACCGAGGCGCTGGAATCCGCGCCGCCGCCGGTCGCGCGGGTGGCGTGGCGCGACGAGATCCACGGCAAGGATGTCGCCTATGCCCAGCCGGGCGAGATCGAGATCCAGGGCGATGTGGACATGTCGGCGGTCATCACCACCTTCATGGAACTGGCCCCGCAGGACGCCATCCATTCATCCGATGCGGGCACGTTCGGCCGCTGGCTGCACCGCTACTACCGGTTCCGCCAGCCCTACTGCAACCTGGGCCCGGTTTCCGGCGCCATGGGCTATGGCGTGCCCGGCGCGATCGGCGCGCAGATCGCCGCGCCGGACCGCATGGTGTTTTCCTGGGTCGGCGATGGCGGGTTCCTGATGACCGGCCAGGAAGCGGCCGCGATCGTGCAGGAAAACCTGCCGGTCAAGATCATCGTCTGCGACAACGCCGCCTGGGGCTCGATCCTGGTGCACCAGCAGAA
>CAXBEC010000694.1:0-2005 GCA_963974145.1 uncultured Alphaproteobacteria bacterium
AATTGCCGTGCAGTTCGATGATCTTTTCCGCGGGCACACCGGAACGCTGGTGCAACCCGTCAATGTTCTGGGTAATGATGGTCGAAACCTTGCCGTTGCGGACAAGTTTTTCAACCGCGCGGTGCCCGCGGTTGGGCTCTGCACTGCGAATACCGGGGTCGGTATTGACCTTGCGGCGCCAGGTTTCCCGGCGCATCGCCTCGGAAGACATGAAGTCCTGAAACTCAATGGGCTGGTTTTTGGTCCAGATACCACCCGGACTGCGAAAGTCCGGAATCCCGGATTCCGTACTGATTCCGGCCCCGGTAAAGACGACAGCACGTCGACTTTCGTCCAGCAGGGACTGGAACTGTTCCAGTTCGACGTCCAATTGTATCATTGCCCATACACCATCAGATGACACGCGGAGCCCTGATTGTAGGGCAAAGTGTGTGCCTGCGCACCGGATTAGGACGAAAAATCGGTGGAAAACCTGCGCCGGGGACGGTATAGCACATCTGATTCGAACCGGATTAAACCATAGGGAATAATATGATGGGCGCGAAATGGAGCGTCGATAGCTGGAGGCAGAAGCCTGTTTTGCAGGTTCCGGACTATCCTGACAAAGCGAAGCTGCATGAAGCGGAAGCGACGCTACGCCGGTTTCCGCCGCTGGTTTTTGCCGGTGAAGCGCGCAGCCTGAAAAGCCGTTTGGCCAATGTCGCCAACGGTAATGCCTTCTTGCTGCAGGGCGGTGATTGCGCCGAAAGTTTCGCTGAATTCAGCGCCAACAACATTCGCGACACCTTTAAGGTGCTGCTGCAGATGGCGACGGTGCTGACATTTGCGGGATCCTGCCCGATCGTCAAAGTCGGACGCATGGCGGGACAGTTCGCCAAGCCGCGCTCCGCACCGAGCGAAACCGTTGACGGGGTGGAACTGCCCAGCTATCGCGGCGACATCATCAACGGTATCGAGTTCGATACGCAAAAGCGCGTACCCGATCCGGATCGCCTGTTGCAGGCCTATAACCAGGCAGCAGCAACGCTGAACCTCCTTCGCGCCTTTGCCCAGGGCGGCTTTGCCGACCTGCACCAGGTCAACCGATGGAATCTCGATTTCGTCGCCGACAGCCCGCAGGGCGCGCAATATACCGAACTTGCCGACCGCATTAACGAAACCCTGTCCTTCATGGAAGCCTGTGGCCTGACAGGGGACGTCGTGCCGCAGATGCGCGAAACCGAATTCTATACCAGTCATGAAGCGCTTCTGCTGTGGTATGAAGAAGCGCTCACCCGGCAGGACAGCCTGACGGACGAATGGTACGATTGTTCGGCGCATATGCTGTGGATCGGCGACCGGACGCGCCAGCCCGACGGTGCCCATGTTGAATTCCTGCGGGGGGTCAAGAACCCGATTGGCGTTAAATGCGGTCCCACATCCAATCCGGATGAATTGCTGAAGTTGATCGATAGCCTGAACCCGGAAAACGAAGCCGGCCGGATGACCCTCGTCGTGCGGATGGGGCATGACAAGGTGCATGAGCACCTGCCGGGGCTGATCCGCGCGGTAGAGCGCGAGGGCAAGTCCGTCGTCTGGTCCAGTGATCCGATGCACGGCAACACGATCAAGGCGGACAGTGGTTATAAAACACGGCCGTTTGACCGGATCCTGACCGAAGTGCGCCGCTTCTTCGAAGTGCATGAAGCCGAAGGAACCTATGCTGGGGGCGTACATATTGAAATGACCGGTCAGGACGTCACCGAATGCCTTGGCGGCGCCCAGGCGATCAGCGACGCGGCCCTGTCGGAACGCTATCACACGCATTGCGACCCGCGCCTGAACGCCAGCCAGTCGCTGGAGCTTTCGTTCCTGATCGCGGAGTTTCTCAAAAAGCAGCGGACGGGCCAGAAAGGCACGCTGGCGGCCGCTTCCTGAGGCTATATGACAGGCGCGGCGGCGGGCTGGGTGCGTGCCAGTTTCCCGCCGCCACGCGGCTATTCTTCTGCGGGGCGCTAGCTTCCCG
>CAXBEC010000695.1:0-2001 GCA_963974145.1 uncultured Alphaproteobacteria bacterium
GACGATGTCTCGACGACCGTCTTCGTCAAGGATTCCCGTTACGACATGATGATGCAGGGTTTCGGCGGTGTGGGTGTCACCGCGACCTCCCCGGATGAGCTGAGCCAGGCCGTGAACGCGGCCATGGATTCCGGCAAGCCGACCCTTGTGAACGCCGTCATCGACCCCTCAGCCGGGACCGAAAGCGGCCGTATCGGCAATCTCAATCCGCAAAGCGTCGTGGCCCGCAAATAGCCGCGCAATTTTATTTCAACACGTAAGAACAGGAATGATGCAATGAGCAAAGCTCTTGAAGGGGACAAGATTTTCGACATGACCCATGTGCAGTCCGGGCCAACCTGTACCCAGCTTCTGGCCTGGTTTGGTGCGGATGTCATCAAGGTCGAACGTCCCGGCGTGGGCGATGCGACGCGGGGCCAGCTGCAGGATATCCCCGATGTCGACAGCCTGTATTTCACCATGCTGAACCACAACAAGCGCGGCATGACGCTGAATACCAAGTCTGATTCCGGCAAGGAAATCTTCGAAAAGCTGATCAGGCATTGCGATGTGCTGGTCGAAAATTTCGCCCCGGGCGCCATGGATCGCATGGGCTTCTCCTGGGAACGGATCCAGGAACTGAACCCGCGCATGATCTATGCGTCGATCAAGGGCTTCGGTCCGGGCAAGTATGAAGACTGCAAGGTGTATGAAAACGTTGCCCAGTGCACCGGGGGCGCCGCATCCACGACGGGCATGATCGACGATGTGCCGCTGGTCACCGGCGCGCAGATCGGCGATTCGGGCACCGGGCTGCATCTGGCGCTGGGCATTGTCACCGCATTGTTCCACCGCACCCATTCGGGCAAGGGGCAGCGGGTCGAATGCGCGATGCAGGACGGCGTGCTGAACCTGTGCCGGGTCAAGCTGCGCGACCAGCAGCGTCTCGACCACGGCCCGCTGACCGAATATCCGCAATATCCCAATGGCGAGTTTGGCGAGGCCACGCCGCGCGCCGGCAACGCCTCGGGCGGCGGGCAGCCGGGCTGGATCGTGAAATGCAAGGGCTGGGAAACCGACCCGGATGCCTATATCTACGTGATCGCCCAAGCGGCGGCGTTTGCCGGGCTGGCGAAGGAAATCGGCCATGAGGACTGGCTTGAGGATCCGGAATGGAATACCCCGGCGGCCCGCCTGCCGAAGCTGGAGACCATGTTCGCGGAAATCGAGAAATGGACCATGACCAAGACGAAATTCGAGGTTATGGACACGCTCAACCCGCTGAACGTACCCTGTGGTCCGATCCTTTCGATGAAGGAACTGGCGGAAGAACCGTCCCTGCGCGAGACGGGAACGGTTGTCGAGGTCGATCACCCGACACGGGGCAAGTACCTGTCTGTCGGCAATCCGATCAAGCTGTCGGCATCGCCATCGGAAGTGACGCGGTCGCCGCTGCTGGGCGAACATACGGATGAAGTGCTGCGCGAACTGGGCCTGGATGACGGGGCCATCGCCGCGGTGCGGGAAGCGGGCGCGGTATAGCGCTGCACTTGGAGTAAAGGGAGAGACTTAAATGCGGATAATCGTTCATGGGCAGCAGGCCTTTGGTGAGGCGGTGCTGAAGGCGTTGCTGGAGCGTGGCGACGATGTCATCGCGGTGTATTGTGCGCCGGACAAGGAAGGCCGGCCGGCAGACCCGATCAAGACGCTGGCACTGGAACACAAGCTGCCGATCTATCAGCCGGCATCCTTCAAGGATCCTGCGGTCTGGGCCGAATGCGAAGCGCTGAAACCCGATATCGGCGTCATGGCCTATGTCACCAAATTCGTGCCGGAAGAATTCCTGAACATTCCGACCCATGGCACGATCCAGTACCACCCGTCGCTGCTGCCGCTGCATCGGGGACCGAGTTCGATTAACTGGCCGATCATCATGGGGTCCAGGAAAACCGGCCTCAGCATTTTCTGGCCGGATAACGGGCTCGATACCGGCCCGATCGTGCTGCAGAAGGAAGTTGAAAT
>CAXBEC010000696.1:0-1998 GCA_963974145.1 uncultured Alphaproteobacteria bacterium
AAGGGCGAGGGGGGCGAATCAGCATATCCCCCTTCTCCCCTGGAAGGGAGAAGGTCGGGATGAGGGGTGCGCGACGCAAAAAGTATAGCCAGCACAGATAAATATGCGCCAGAGTCCCTAACGCTTCGTCGTCCAGTAGGCCGGATCGGCCGGGAACACCGACGTCGTTTCAATCCGTTCCGGCGGGCCGTCCAGCGTATCCGCCGCCGCCTTCCACACCGCGTAATGCGGCGCCGCGCGGTGCGCCTCGACCGCCGCCTCGTCCACATAGACTTCGTAGAAGTAATAGACGTTCGGGTCGTTATCGTCCTTCAGCACGTTGAAGCGGCAGCAGCCGGGCTCGTCGCGTTCGGAACCGAGCGCATCGACCTCGATGGCCTTGAGAAATTTTTCGTGCATATCCGGTTTCACCCGGACCTTGATCCATTTGGCGATCATTGTTTCCTCCCCTTGTTGAGATCATTTGTCAGACGGGCCGGTCGCCCTTGATCGTGACGCGCTGCATCCGCCGACGCTTGCCGGCATAGTCGTTCAGCGCATGATGCTGGGTGCAGCGGTTGTCCCATACGGCGACCGCCCCGGCAGTCCAGCGGAACCGGCAGGTGAATTCCGGGCGCACCGCATGCCGGCACAGGTATTCGAGCAGCGGTTTGCTTTCTTCCTCGGTCATGCCCCTGAACCGTTTTGTATGGCTGCTGTTGACATACAGCGCCTTGAGCCCGTTTTCGGGATGGGTGCGCACGACGGGATGTTCCGATTCATAGACCGTCGCTTCTGTCTGGTAGGCATCCTTCATGCCATCCAGCTTCGCCATCACCGCCTGCCGGCCCCCCCTATAGGGACCGTCGGAGGAATTCACCGCGACCAGCCCCGCCAGCATGGCCTTCATCCCGTCAGACAGCGCATCATAGGCCAGCGCCATATTGGCAAACAGCGTGTCGCCGCCATAGTCGGGGATCTCCAGCGCGCTGAGCACCGACCCCAGCGCCGGTTTTTCCAGATAGGTCGTATCGGAATGCCAGGAGCCGCCGAAATTGCGCGTGTCGGTTTCCGTCTT
The DNA here is from genome assembly GCA_963974145.1 of uncultured Alphaproteobacteria bacterium. Classification (GTDB taxonomy): domain Bacteria; phylum Pseudomonadota; class Alphaproteobacteria; order UBA8366; genus MarineAlpha4-Bin1. The sequence goes on from CAXBEC010000696.1 coordinate 1,058, forward strand.
GAGGATCTCGATGACTTCCGGCGTGTCGGGCAGGCCCTTCTGGAAGGGATAGATATCCGGTTCCCCGAAAATACGAGTAAAACGCAGCTCTTCCTGCGGCGACAGGTGCTGGTCCCGGAAGAACAGCACGTGATGTTTCAGGAATGCCGCGTGGATATCGGCCGATACCCTGTTCGACAATTCTCCCCTGAGATCGACACCGGTAATTTCCGCGCCCAGTGCACCGGCAACCGGTCTGATATCCATCATGAATTTCCTTCTGCTACTCTGCCTTTGGCAATGGCGCGCCAGATGGTTTCCGGTGACGCCGGCCCTTCGATTTCGCGAACGCCATAGCATGAAAGCGCATCCATGATCGCGTTGGCAACCGCCGGAAATCCGGCAATCGCCCCGGCCTCGCCGCTGCCCTTCACGCCCAGCGGGTTGGTGGTGCAGGGCACCCCGTTGAAGGTAACGTCATAGGACGGCACGTCACCGGCGCGCGGCACGATGTAATCCATGAAGGAACCGGAAACCAGCTGCCCGCTTTGCGGATCATAAGCCGCACGCTCCATCAGCGCCTGCCCGATCCCCTGGGTGATCGCACCATGCACCTGGCCGGCCACGACCATCGGGTTGATGATCGTGCCATAATCGTCAACGGCGGTATACCGCTCGACGGAGACCGCGCCGGTTTCCGGGTCGACCTCGACCTCCGCGACATGGCAGCCGTTCGGGAAGGTCAAAGCCTCGCGCGTGAAATCCTGCAGCCGGTCGAGGCCCTTGCCGTCTTCGTCCCGCGCCAGCCGGGCGACTTCCATGATGCCGATGCCCCGGTCGGTGCCCGCGATCTCGAACCGGCCGTCGCGAAAGACGATATCGGCCTCCGCCGCTTCAAGCACCCGGCCCGCGGTGCGCTTGCCCCGCTCGACGATCCATTCCACCGCCTTGAAGGTCGCCGT
>CAXBEC010000697.1:0-1995 GCA_963974145.1 uncultured Alphaproteobacteria bacterium
GCCACAACCTCACCCGCGGCGAGGGGCGGCAGCAATTCCCGTTTCTGTTCCTCGGTCGCCCCATTCAGGATGGCGTTCGACGCCAGGACCGCGGATGCAAAATACGGGGCGCAGAGCAAGGCCCGCCCCATTTCCTCCAGCACGATGCCCAGTTCGACAAAACCGAAGCCCTGCCCGCCATAGGTTTCGGGGATCTGGACAGCCGGCAAGCCTAGATCGTTGCAGAGCTGCCGCCAGACAGCCGGATCATAACCATCGTCGGTTTCCATCAGCCGCCGCACTTCGGTCGCGGGCGATTTGTCATCAAGAAAGCGCCGCAGGTAGCGGCGGAATTCTTCCTGCTCTTCGGTAAAAGTGAATTGCATGGCTGTCCTCAAGCCGGATGGCGGGTCAGATGCAGCGGACGGAAGGTTCGAACCGACCATCCCGCCGTTTCGCCCGGCGCTTCGGGTTCTCCGGATTGGCCAATCAGCACGCCGCGCTCCGCAATGGTGGCGTCCAGCCCGACGACATGCAGCGAGGCATATCCTTCGGGCAGCGGCAACGCATTGTCGGAAAGCCGGTCGATGACGGTCATCCAGCCGTTCAGCCCCACTTCCATGTTCTCGATATCGCCCTGCACCAGATTTCGGTCCCAGTTGGTCATCTTTTCCCGGAACTCCGGCGCGACCGAGGTCCGGCCGGCCTTCGACGTATAGCTGTCCGCCGTCATCGTGCCCGGTTCCCGGACCTTGTAAACCGCAAGGAAGGGCGAGCGTGCCTCATGGGTACATTCAAACCGCTGCGCCGACATGAATCCGTCAATCGTCAGCAGCATGGAAATATGCTTCCAGTAAAAATCGTCGAATTTCCGGCGATCTTCGGTCGGCGGGTAATGCATTTCCACCATATAGAACGTGCTTGTCATTTTTCTTTTCCCCCATTTCGTTCCCACTGATGCGAACTATACGACTTCCCGTCGCCGGGACAATCCGGGTGGCGGCTATTCGCACGCGGTTTCCGCAAGCGCAACATGCAGATAGGTGCGGTCGATGTAATCGTCGGCCAACCGGCCCTGGCGATCCGGCAGGGCCCGGATCAGGGCACTGATATCGATCAGGGCCTGCACCCCCGCGCTGCTGACATCGCCATCCGTCGGAAAAATCTCCGCCGCGGTGTATTCCTCCCACGCGGCAATGGCGTATTTTTCCGCGATCCGGGTTTCTTCTTTGGCAATCGTCACCATCGCATCGCGATCGGCAAAAAAGCGACGGTGGGCGCGCACAAAGGCGCGCATGAAACGCGCCATCAGATCGGCGTTTTCCTCCGCCCAGCGGCTGTCGACATGCAGGGATGTGAACTGGAAATCGGGAAATTCGTCGCGTGGTTCGGCCAGGGTGGGATAGCCTTCGTCAATCGCGATGTAATTCAGCGGCGCCCCCTGCAACCCGGCATCGATCTGACCTGATTGCAGCTTTTCCCAGCGCGCGAGGATCGGCCCGACCTCCTCAATCGCGTAATCCCGCGGATATTCCAGCCCGTGTGCCGCCAGCAGCTTCATGACCAGCGACGAACTGCCTGCCTTGCGCGATGAAACGCCGACGGTCCTGCCCCGCAGATCATCGAAACTGCGGATGTCTTTCCCGGCGATAAAGGAAAACGGCAGCTTGTTGACATTGCCGCCGACGATAACCGTATGCCCGCCGGCTTCCCGGTCGAGGATGACATGCTCCGTCACACCAAAGGCGAGATCGACACGCCCGTCCTCCAGGCGCTGGGTGACCTCGTCAATGGGTTCATACAGCTCCACATCGACGTCCAGCCCTTCATCGGCAAACAGCCCGCAATGATCAGCCACCCACAGCGGCATATTAAAATAATTGCGCGACACCGCCGCAAACCTGATCCTATCCATTCCTATTCCTATGCGCACTTATTAAATGAAGTTGGGGCAGCAGCATGAACGCGCCGAACCGAGATATACAAAACCGCTTCGCTCCGTACCAGCGATTGCGG
>CAXBEC010000698.1:0-1993 GCA_963974145.1 uncultured Alphaproteobacteria bacterium
CCGCGGCCCGCGACCGCTGGCGCGAATATCTGGCGGCTGGTCATCACCTGACCTACTGGCAGCAATCCGATCGCGGCGCCTGGGAGAAAAGGGCCGAAGCCAATGCTGAAGAGGCTGCGGACGGCGCCTGAGCGGTCGCAGTCCAGGGGTGCCGGGAGGCCTTGCTCCCGGATGATTAGCCGTCTATAACGCCGCCAAAATCCGCCCCATACCCCCATCCAGAACCAATTAAAGGGAATAGATTCAATGGCTATCGAACGCACGTTCTCGATTATCAAACCGGACGCCACGCGCCGTAACCTGACCGGCGCCATCAATGCCCGTTTCGAGGAAGGCGGTTTGCGGATCGTTGCGCAAAAGCGCGCTCAGCTGACGCGCGCCCAGGCCGAAGCCTTCTACGGCGTCCACCGGGACCGGCCGTTCTACGGCGAATTGTGTGACTTCATGGTCTCCGGACCGGTCGTTCTGCAGGTCCTCGAAGGCGAAAATGCCATTGCCCGCAACCGGGAAATCATGGGCGCGACCAATCCGGCAAACGCCGACGCCGGTACGATCCGCAAGGATTTCGCTGAATCGGTTGAAGCCAATTCCGTGCACGGTTCCGATGCGCCGGAAACGGCCGCGGAAGAAATTTCTTTCTTCTTCAGCCAGACTGAAATCGTCGGCTGAAAACAGGAAAATACGGCGGCGAATGATTTCGCCGCCGTTAACTCAGGTCATTGCCGCGGCAAGAATCAGCAGGAATACTGCCGTGGCCGCAGCGCCCCAGCCCAGCAGTTTCGTCAGCATGCTCCATGTTCCGAGGTTTTCTCGTGGTGCATTCTGATATTCCAATTTATGCATGGTCGATTCTCCCCAATAAATTGAAGCCGCAACTGGATTCTGGCTTTTCGTAACCCGTGCGGGATGAATTTACAAGCCGGTTGACGGGCTGATCAATGCCTTTTCCGGGCCCGGCGGTATGTCCACCAGCGCCCTGTTCCCCTGCACGCGAACCCGGTTCTCGGCGATCAGCTTCACGGCCATCGGGTAGATTATATGCTCCTGCGCCAGGATGCGGGCGGTCAGGCGATCCGCGTCGTCATCGTCCAGGACGGGCACGGCGGCCTGCATGATGACAGGCCCCGTATCCATATCCGGGCGGACAAAATGGACCGTGCAGCCGGAAATCCGTATTCCGTCATCCAGCGCGCGCTGTTGCGTATCCAGCCCCTTGTAGGCCGGTAGCAGCGATGGGTGGATATTGATCAGCCGGTCACGCCAGTCTTCGACGAACCCGGCGGTGAGTATCCGCATGAAGCCCGCCAGGCAAACCAGTTCGGCATCAAATTCTCGGATTCGGGCATCCAGTGCTGTATCAAATGCGGCTCGATCGGCGAAACTCCGGTGTTCGATCACCGCGGTTTCGATGCCGGCTGCGGCGGCGCGCTGCAGGCCCTGTGCATCGGCGCGGTTTGAAACGACGCCGACTATCCGTGCTGGAAAGTCCTTTTGCGCGCAGGCGTCGATCAATGCCTGCAGATTGCTGCCCCGGCCGGATATGAGTACCGCGATCCGCAGCATCAGGTGGCGGCATCCGGGGTATAGGTCACGGCAGGCCCATCGTTGCGGGGCATTATACGGCCGATTTCGTATACTGCTTCACCCGCTTCTTCCAACACGGACCGGATGGCCGGGGCCGATTGGGCGTCGACAATAACGACCATGCCAATGCCGCAGTTGAATGTCCGCCGCATTTCACTGGCCGATATGCCGGGCGAGCCAGTCGAACACCGGCAAAGCCGGCCAAGATGCAACATCCAATGCCGCCGCCAGGTCGTCCGGCAGCACGCGCGGCAGGTTTTCCGTCAGGCCGCCTCCGGTAATATGGGCGAAGGCGCGTACGCCGCCGGCTTTGGCGGCTGCGAGGCAGCTTTTCACGTAAATCCGCGTCGGTGTCAGCAGGGCGATGCCGAGTCCGGTGCCGGTCGCGAAGGGGGCGTCGTCCGCGTAA
>CAXBEC010000699.1:0-1989 GCA_963974145.1 uncultured Alphaproteobacteria bacterium
GGAATCGTTTGAGAATTCAAACCGTATCATCGCCGTCGGCCGCGAAGCGATCGGCCTGCGCGCCGATTATATCCTGAAAACCGAATTGCGGGAGTTCCAGGCGGAATATCCGTCGCCCCTGCCACGTGAATCCGCGGAAACCGAGGGGACAACGATTCCGCCGGTCATCCGGGTCCGTCTCAACGCGAAACTGATCCAGTTGCCGCGTCGCGATATCGTAGCGTCGGATACATTCGAGTATAAAGTGGCGGCAGAAGCCAATTCCATGGTCGCCATTATCGGCGCATTCGATGATGCGCTGGGCAAGACGATGAAACGGATGGTCGAGTGGACGCTGAAGAACGGTCAGGAACATTACGTGCCGCCCCGCCAGTTTCCGGCCCGACGCTAACCGCATAATGTGAGGACAGGATCACCATGACGCATGTATTCCACCGCAATGCACGCGCTGTTCCACCCACGGCCGTAAAGGGCGACGGAATCTACGTCATCGATTCCGACGGCAAACGTTACCTGGATGCCAGCGGCGGCGCTGCCGTTTCCTGCCTCGGTCACAGTCACCCTAAGGTTATTCAGGCGGTCAAGGACCAGATTGAAAAGCTGGCCTTCGCCCATACCGGATTCTACACCAACCAGCCGATGGAAGACCTTGCGGACAAGATGATCGCGGCGGCGCCCGGCAACCTGGACATGGTCTATTTCGTGTCGGGTGGTTCGGAGGGGGTGGAAGCGGCGCTCAAAATGGCGCGGCAGTATTTCGTCGAAACCGGTGAACCGGACCGGCGGCACATCATTACCCGCAAGCAGAGCTATCACGGCAACACGCTGGGGGCGCTGGCGGCAGGCGGCAACATGTGGCGCCGGACGATGTTTGAACCGGTGCTGACCGAAACCCATCACCTGTCGCCCTGCTATGCATATCGGGGCTGTGGCCATAATGAGAGTGAGGCGGATTACGGGTTGCGGGTCGCCAACGAGCTGGAGGCAAAAATACTCGAGCTCGGCCCGGAAACCGTGATGTGTTTCATTGCCGAACCGGTGGTTGGCGCCACGATGGGCGCGGTGCCGGCGGTACCCGGGTATTTCAAACGGATCCGTGAAATCTGCGATACATATGGCATCCTGCTGATTTTTGACGAAGTCATGTGCGGTATGGGCCGGACGGGCAGCCTCTTTGCCTGCGAGCAGGAAGACGTTAACCCCGATATTCTGGTCTGTGCGAAGGGGCTTGGCGCCGGTTATCAACCGATCGGGGCGACCATCGTTACGGACAAGGTCTACGCCGCGTTCCGGGACGGGTCCGGGTTTTTCCAGCATGGCCATACCTATATGGGGCATCCGGTCGCCTGCGCGGCGGCGCTGGCGGTACAGACGGCGATCGAAGAAGAAGACCTGCTGGCAAATGTCCGGGCGATGGGGGCGGAACTGAATGATGCGCTGCATGAACGGTTCGGCAATCATCGACATATCGGCGATATCCGCGGCCGCGGCCTGTTCATGGGGCTGGAAATCGTCGCCGACCGGACTGATAAATCGACATTCGACCCGGCGCTGGGCCTTCACGCACGGGTCAAGAAGGAAGCGATGGCACGCGGCCTGATGTGCTATCCGATGGGCGGCACCATTGACGGAAAACATGGCGATCATGTCCTTCTGGCACCGCCCTTTATCGTGAATTCCCGGGATATCCAGGATATCGTGGAGCGATTGGGGTCGTCTATCGATGCGGCAATCTCATCCACTGTTACACAGTGAACCCTTAGGTTCCGGGTCGGGTACGTAGTAATACGAACCTGTTCAAAATCGCAGGTTGGGTATAGTTTGCAGCTTGGGGATGTATAGTATCTCCAGCAGACAAACATGACCTGCTCCGGAGTTTCGATGCCGGCACGAAATATCACTTCGTTCGTTTGCCATGGCAGGCTGACTATCAGCCGCAACAATCTCTCTGAATCTGCGTTTTACCCGCCAGGTCTGTCGCGCTGCACG
>CAXBEC010000700.1:0-1988 GCA_963974145.1 uncultured Alphaproteobacteria bacterium
GCCATCGATACGGCGGAAGCCACCGCGCCGGCTACTGCGTTTGTGCCGGAACCGGAAACGAATGCCGTTGATGCGCCGCCTGCCGTCCTTTCGGACGGCTCGCCGCCGGTCGCTACACAGCCTGAGGATACGCCTGAGCAGGCTTCTGCCAATATTGATCTGACGGCACTGCCCGCCCCGCCGGCCCCGCCGCGCCTCGATACCACCCGGCAACGTGAATACGGTGAGGAAAATACTGATGCGCGCGTCGTATTGCGCGCAGCGGCGGAAGTCTGGGTGCAGGTCCGCGACAGTGGCGGAAACCTGCTGTTGACGCGGCTGCTGCGCGCCGGCGACAGCTATCGCGTACCCAATGATCCGGGCCTTGTAATGCGGACGGGGAATGCCGGTGGGCTGGATATTATTGTCGACGGCAATGCTATTCCCCGGATCGGGTCGAAAGGGGCGGTCATGAAGGAAGTCCACCTGGATGCCGACCTTCTGAAATCCGGTACCGCGACCCGTCAGTAAGCGGGAATTCCCCGATTTGACCCGGCGCTTGATCTTTCGGGCATGTGCGAGCACATTCGCCGCCAATCCGACACAGCAACACTGACGGCGTTATTACATGGCCCAGCTCCAACCCGTTCGCGGCACACATGATCTACTGGCCGACGAGACACGCGCACATTCCCGCGTAACAGAAACCGCGCGCGCGGCTGCACTGCGCTACGGATTCGAGGAGGTCTCGACCCCGATCTTCGAGTTCAGCCAGGTTTTCAAGAGAACGCTTGGAGACACCTCGGATATTGTCACAAAGGAAATGTATACCTTTACCGACAAGGGCGGTGACGAGCTGACCCTTCGCCCGGAAAATACGGCCGGGATCGCGCGCAGTTTCATTTCCGAAGGACTGGCCCAGCAGGTGCCCGTCAAGGTGTTTTATAGCGGCCCCATGTTTCGCTACGAGCGCCCGCAAAAAGGGCGATTGCGCCAGTTCCATCAGATCGGCATCGAACTGATCGGCGTTGCCCAGCCGCAGGCCGATATCGAGGTCATTGCCTGCGGCGCGCGCGTGCTGGATGAACTGGGCGTTATCGGTCTGGCGACATTGGAACTGAATACGCTGGGCGATACGGTAAGCCGCGCCGCCTATCGCGACGCGCTGGTCGCGTATTTCACCGATTTCACCGCTGACCTGTCGCCCGACAGCCAGGAGCGGCTGACGCGGAACCCCCTGCGCATCCTGGATTCGAAAAACGAAGGCGACCGCAGGATCATCGCCGATGCGCCGCTGTTCGCCGATTATCTGAATGCGGAAAGCAGCGACCATTTCGCCGCGGTGCGGGCCGGGCTGGACGCGATGGGGATTGCGTACACCATCAACCCCAGGCTGGTGCGGGGGCTGGATTATTACTGTCACACGGCGTTCGAGTTCACGACCGATGCGCTGGGCGCACAGGGCGCCCTGATCGCGGGCGGCCGCTATGACGGCTTGATCGGCATGATGGGCGGGGCCGAAACCCCCGGCATCGGATGGGCCGGCGGCATCGAACGGCTGGCAATGCTGTGCGGCGACCCGCCGTCGCGGCCGCGCGCAATCGCCGTGGTGCCGGTTGGCGATGTTGCCCAGCAGAGGGCCCTTGTCCTGTCGGAAAAGCTGCGGCGGGACGGTTTTCGGATCGAGATCGGTTATAGCGGAAATCTGAGCCGCCGCATGAAGCGCGCAAACAAGCTCAATGTCTGCGCCGCAGTAATTTTCGGCGAAGATGAACTGGCGCGGGACGCGGTAACGGTGCGCCACATGGACACGGGCGAGCAGGAAGAGGTGCCGCTTACCTCCCTCCCGGATTTTCTCGCCCGCTATCGTTAGCGGCATTATGCCGGCGGGAACGCGGGCAACGGCTTTCGTGGCAGGGGCGAATCATCGTTCCAGCACGGTCGGATTGCGCGACCGGCTGTTTATCGACGAGGCAAAGGCGCCGCTGGTCCTCGAGGAACTGTCTCGG
>CAXBEC010000701.1:0-1974 GCA_963974145.1 uncultured Alphaproteobacteria bacterium
GCGGCGGATCCAGCAGGAAATAGCCTTCGACGATGACACGGGTGCCGTCGGGCGCGGTCAGGACCAGATCGTCGCCCTGCTGCTGATAGGAAGCATCGCTGGCAAACCGGCCACTCGGGAGCATCACCGGCGCATTGGCGGACGCTTCGACAACCGTTGCCGGAACAGGAAGGGGGCTATTGTTCGTGCTGTTGTCCTGCCCGTTCAACGCGCTTTCCGCCGCTGGCGTTATCAGCGCCATGCGCTATTCTCCCGATAAATCATGAGAACCCGTTTCAAAAATGTTTGAACCTGTGCGTGTAGGATAAAATAAATATGAAATTAAAGCCAATTGCATCCCCCAATTGGGGCAGAAAAAAACAAATTTATTTTTTATTATGATGCTCTTAACCATACTTAAATCTTGACGGAGGCATTACTGGGCCGTGGAGAAGACATTTGGCTGAAAAAGAAGACAAACACTGGTTACGTTCCGCGCTGCATGAATCCCGTGCCGCGCTTCGTGACCTCGTCCTTATTTCGTGTTTTGTCAATTTACTGGTCCTGTCGATCCCGGTCTTCGTCCTGCAGGTCTATGACAGGGTGGTTTTCCAGGGGGGCATGACAACCCTTCAGGGGCTGGTCATCGGAATGGGGCTGATCGTCGGGTTCGACTACATTCTGCGGCAGGCGCGCAGCCGGATTTTCCAGGGGGTGGCACTGCGTCTCGATGCGGCGGTTGGCAGAGCGTTATATAAGAAGGTGGTGTCGCTGCCGCTCCGGGTATTGGAATCGCGTCCGGCCACATTCTGGCAATCCGTCTTTCGCGATGTCGACGCGGTGCGCAACATGGTGTCGGGACCGTCGGCGACACTGGTGCTTGATCTCCCATTCGCTATCCTGTTTTTCTTCGTGATCCTGATGATTGCACCGCCGGTGGCCTGGGTCCTGCTCGTTTTCATCCCCTTGTTCATGCTGCTTGCCTGGCGGTCCGGCAAGGTGATGCAGCAATCCTCCCTGGCGGAACGCGACGCGGGGCTGAGCCGTGAAGGGCTGCTGAACGAACTCATCGCCGGCCGCGGTACCGTGAAGTCGCTGGCACTGGGCGAAGCGGTCCGGCCGCGCTGGGAGGACCGGCACGCCACCGCGATCGAATCGTCGCTGCAGCGTGGCGAAGCCGGGGATGGCTATCATAACCTCGGCTATATCATGACCATGAGTACGACCGTGGTTGTAACAACGGTTGGCGCGCTTGCGATTCTCGAACAGCAGATGACGATAGGATCGCTGATTGCGGCGAATATGCTGAGCGCCCGTCTGGTCGGGCCGATGAGTCAGCTGGTGTCCCAGTGGCGCATGATGATGCAGTTTCGTGAATCCTCACAGCGTCTGGACGAAGTCTTCGCCATGCCGTCTGACCGGCAGGAAGCAGGGATCGAAATCGAGCGCCCGAATGGCGCCATCAAGCTCGAAAAGCTGAATTTCGTCTATACGCCGAATGCCCATCCGGCAATTGACGGTATCGATGGCACGATCGGCCCGGGTGGCCTGCACGGCATCATTGGGGCCAATGGGTGCGGCAAAAGCACTTTGCTGAAACTCATCCGGGGAATCTACGCGCCAACGTCGGGCCGGGTATTGCTGGACGAAGCGGATATCGCCCAGTTCACGCAGCCCCAACTGGCCCGGTTCATCGGCTATTTGCCGCAGGAATGCACCCTGTTTGCAGGCACTATTCGCGAAAATATTGCGATCGCCCATGCCGATGCGGAAGATGCCGCCATTGTCGCCGCGGCGGAGCGTGCGCAGGCGCATGCTTATATCGTTGACCTGCCGGACGGCTACGCGACCAAGCTTGCCGAGGGCGGACGGGGGCTTTCCGCGGGACAGCAGCAGCGTATCGCCATTGCGCGCGCCTTTATGAACATGCCGCCGGTTCTGATACTCGATGAACCGTCCAGCAACCTTGATCGCGAGGCAGAACAGGGGCTCGCC
>CAXBEC010000702.1:0-1973 GCA_963974145.1 uncultured Alphaproteobacteria bacterium
GGGCCCATTGAAAATTTCCATTGCCCGGTCGAAACTGACCTTGTGGATGGCCAGATTGGATTCTGCCTTCCGGGGGTCCCATTCGAATTCTTCATTCATCAGTATATATGTTCGTATATACAAAATCCAAGAGCTGTCTGGCGGGGCGTTGTCCGGGCCAGCGTTGATTTAAACGGGATCAGTTTATTCGGTGAACCCCGCCCTTATGCCTTTCTCTCAACCGCCCCGCCGCCTTCTCCAGACTTCGTGCCATCCTCTCCGCCGGGAAGCCCAGTTGCGCCATCGGGATGCCGATGTCGAAGATTTCAGTGTATTGGCGGATCACCCCGTCCTCGGCCAGATCAAACCGTGACATGCCCTCGAAAATCACGCGTTTGCCCTCCGCGCCGGGCAATTTCGAGGTGTAGCTGAAATCCCAGCTCGCATAACCCGTCACCCCGTCGCAGAGCGGGTTGTGCATGCGCCAGCGGAAGTCCCGCGCGTGGGCGTGGAAATGCTCTTCCAGCATTGCGGCGATGGCGGCACGGCCCGTCGAGGGGCCGTAGAAGCCGTCATTATAGGTGCCGTCCGGGGTGAACAGGACCGCCAGCCGCTGCCCGTCGCCGCTTTCGATGGCGGCGGTGAAACGGTCGAGCAGGGCCGGGAAGTCCATGGGCGGTTCCTTTCGTCGGGTCAGGGCGCCTCGTTGGAGAACACGATGGTGCCGCTGGCGGCGAACATGCCGCCGACGCCGTGGCAGACGGACAGCTTTGCGCCGTCCACCTGCGCCGGGGCCGTGCCGCGCATCTGGCGGACGCTTTCCTGCAGCGCGAACATGCCGTACATGCCCGTGTGGCAATAGCTCAGCCCGCCGCCATTGGTATTCATCGGCAGCTTGCCACCGGGTGCTGTGTGGCGCGCGCGGATGAAGGCAGCGGCCTCGCCCGGCTCGCAGAAACCGAGGTCCTCCAGCCCGAAGACCGGCAGATGCGCGAAGGCGTCATAGATCATCAAATGGTCGACATCGGCATGGCTGATGCCCGCCTCGCCGAAGGCCTTCCTGCCGGAAACCCGGAAGGCGCGGGAGGTCGTAAAGCTTTCCATCTGCGACACCATCGGCGTTTCCACGCTTTCCCCGGTGCCGAGGATATAGACCGGTTTGGTCGGAAAATCCTTCGCTCGTTCCGCCGAGGTGAGGATCAGCGCGCCGCCGCCATCGCTGACCAGGCAGCATTGCAGCAGCCGGAAGGGGTAGGCGATCATGCGGCTGTCCAGCACGTCTTCCACCGTGATCGGGTCGTGGAAGGTGGCGCGCGGGTTCTTCACCGCCCATTCGCGCTGGATCACAGCGACGGTGGCGAAGTCCTCATGCGTCGCGCCCATCTCCTTCATGTAGCGCATCACGGGCATGGGGAACATGGTCGGCGGGCCCATCGGACCGTAGGGGAATTCGAACTGGCCGATCAGGCTGGACGGCGGCGGCACCGGCCGGGCGCGGCCGATCTGTGAGCGCCCGCTTTCGCCATGGGTGATCAGCACCGTGTTGCACAGGCCTTCATTGATCGCGGCGGCGGCATGGCGGACATGCAGCATGAAGGAACAGCCGCCCACGGCGGTGCCGTCGACCCAGGTCGGGGTGATGCCCAGGTAATGGGCGACCTCAACCGGCGTCTGCCCGGCGCAGGCGACGCCGTCGATATCCTTTGCGGTCAGCCCGCAATCTGCCATGGCGTTCAGCGCGCAGTCCGCATGCAGCTGGATATTCGACATGTCGGGGATCTTGCCCAGCCCGGTTGTTTCGGCGGCGCCGACAACGGCAACGGATTTCTGTTTCATGGATCAGGCTCCCACGGGGCGGAATTGCGGAATGGAAATTTCCTCCGTCGCTTCGACGAAGGTGACCTCCAGCGGCATGTCGATTTCGAGTTCATCCGGCGTCTGCGGGCAGTCGACCAGGTTGGACATCATGCGCGGGCCTTCTTCAAGCTGCACCA
>CAXBEC010000703.1:0-1973 GCA_963974145.1 uncultured Alphaproteobacteria bacterium
TCGGCGGATTTCGCCAGCGCGGCCTTCACCGTGTCGATATTTGCGCCGTCTGCCTTGCAGGCGGCGAGCACGATGGCCTCGCGATTCTGGATCTGCTTGGCGGCCTTCGGGACTTCCCGCGCCACCTCGATGGGGATGACCACCGCGCCATGCTGGTCGGCGTGGATCAGGTCACCGGACTGCACGTCCATGCCGTGGAGATGCACCGGCTTGCCGAAATCGACGATATGCACATGGGCATGGGACGGGCCGACCCGGTCCGCCAGCAACTGGAAGCCTTCGGCGCAGTCGGGCAGGTCGCGGATGCTGCCGGTGGTGATCACGCCGAGGCAGCCGATCGCCTTGTGGATATTGGTATTCACCTCGCCCCAGAACGCGCCGAAGCCCGGATGCTCGTCGATATCCTGGATGCAGGTGATGGTCGGGCCCTGCCCGCCGGCGACATATTCGTAATAGGCGACGCGGTTAACGACATCGGGCGCAGCCGGCTTCATCGACCGCAGGGTGGCTGTGCGCGCGAAACCGACCATCGGCGGCAGTTCCGGCCGGGGGCAGACGAGCGGCGTGGTCGTGAAACCCATCGCGCGGCGTTCCGGCGATGTGATTTCCAATGCGTTGCAGACCGTCGGTGTATCCAGTGCCCGCAATGCGGCGAAGTCTTCTTCGGTCAAAGTGATGTCGCTCATGATTTTGGTCCCCCTGAGTGAAATTGGCGCAAACCATCGGATGTTTTACCGCATTGCGCAAGGGTTGCCTGCCAGCGTATACGCAACGCTGAATGCAAAGCGACGGGATACCCAAAATGTCGATACAGAATGTAAAGAAAGTCGTCCTCGCCTATTCCGGCGGTCTTGATACCTCCGTCATCCTGCGCTGGCTGCAGGATACGTATAAGTGCGAGGTCGTGACCTTCACCGCCGACCTGGGCCAGGGCGAGGAAATCGAACCCGCCCGCGCCAAGGCGGAAATGATGGGCGTGAAACAGATATATATAGAGGATCTGCGCGAAGTCTTCGTGCGCGACTATGTCTTCCCGATGTTCCGCGCCAATACGGTCTATGAAGGCACCTACCTGCTGGGCACCTCCATCGCGCGGCCGCTGATCGCCAAACGGCAGATCGAGATCGCCCGGGAAACCGGCGCGGACGCGGTTGCCCATGGCGCGACCGGCAAGGGCAATGACCAGGTACGCTTCGAGCTGGGTTATTACGGGCTGAATCCGGATATCAAGGTGATTTCGCCCTGGCGCGAATGGGACCTGACCAGCCGCACCCGGCTGATCGAATATGCCGAACAGCACCAGATCCCGGTGCCGAAGGACAAGCGCGGCGAGGCGCCATTCTCCGTTGACGCCAACCTGCTGCATATTTCCGCCGAAGGGAAGGTGCTGGAAGACCCGAATGACGAAGCGCCGGAATACATCTATTCCCGCTCGGTTTCACCGGAAGCGGCGCCCGACAGGCCGACGATCGTCGAAATCGGGTTCGACAAGGGCGATCCGGTATCGATCGACGGTGTGGCGATGTCTCCGGCGACCCTGCTGACGAAGCTGAACGAACTTGGCGGCGCGAACGGCATCGGCCGGCTCGACCTGGTGGAAAACCGCTTTGTCGGCATGAAGTCGCGCGGCGTTTATGAAACGCCGGGCGGCACGATCCTGCTGGCGGCGCACCGGGCGATGGAATCGATCACGCTGGACCGCGAAGCCGGGCATCTCAAGGACGAGATCATGCCGCGCTATGCCAAGCTGATCTATAACGGCTTCTGGTTCTCGCCGGAACGCGAGATGCTGCAGGCGCTGATCGACAAGAGCCAGGAACGGGTAAACGGCACGGTGCGGCTGAAGCTGTACAAGGGCGGCGTCCATGTAATCGGCCGCGCTTCGCCGGACAGCCTGTATTCGCTGGCGCATGTGACATTCGAGGAAGATGACGTCTACGACCAGCACGACGCCGAAGGTTTCATCAAGCTGA
>CAXBEC010000704.1:0-1972 GCA_963974145.1 uncultured Alphaproteobacteria bacterium
AAATAATACGACGGTCTACATCGTGGATGACGACGATGCGGTACGCCAGTCGCTCGCGTCACTGCTGGAACTGGAAGGCTATGACGTCCGGGAATACGAAACGGCGGGCGCTTTTCTGTCAGACGTAAATGCGTCGACAGTTGGTGTCCTGCTGCTGGATATTCGGCTGCCCGACATCAACGGTCTGGAAGTCCAGGCGAAGCTGGTTGAAATGGCATCAAAACTGGCTGTTATCGTCATTACGGGCCATGGTGATGTCCCCATGGCGGTTCAGGCGATGCAGGCAGGTGCCATCAATTTCATCGAAAAACCGTTCATCGGCGATGTCCTGGTGGATAGTGTCCGCGCCGCGGAAACGGAAATGCAGCAATCCGGAACCGATTCGAAGGAACAGCAGGACATTCGCGCGCGGCTGGAGCTTCTGGCGCCCCGCGAACTGGATGTATTTCGCCATCTGGTGATTGGCCGCCAGAACAAGGTCATCGCCTACGAACTCGGAATCAGCCCCCGGACGGTTGAGGTATACCGGGCCCGGCTTATGGGGAAGATGCAGGCGAACAGCCTGTCACACCTGGTGCGGATGGCGCTGAGCATCGGACTGGATACCGACGGCATCTGACCTTGCGCCGCCGTGGGATTACTGCTTCATTTTGAGCCTTGCGGCGTAAATCAGGAGCAGAACCATGCAGTGCGAAATTTCACCCCTGTCGGATCATACCGGTGCGGAGGTGAACGGGATTGACCTGTCCCGGCCGATGGATGCGGAGACGCAGGCGCGCCTGAACAAGGCTTTCGTGGATCATTCGGTGCTTGTGATCCGAAAACAGGACCTGACGGCCGCCCAACTGCTGGCCGGCGTCCAGCTGTTCGGCGATGTCTTTCACCAGCACAATACCCGTTTCGCCCTGCCGGAATGTCCCGAAATCCATTACCTGTCGAATCAGGACCGCTATGACGACGGCAAGCGTTACATCCCCGGCGCCGGTTACCATACGGACCATTCCAACGCGGCCATGCCGCCGAAAGCGACGATTCTTCTGGCGCTGAAACTGCCCGATTCAGGCGGGGATACCCAGTATGTAAACATGCATCGGGCCTATGAGGACCTGCCGGAGGAGACCAAACAGCGCATCGCGACGCTGACGGGTATCCATGTCTATCAGAGCAAGCACAGCGAACGGAAACTGACGGGGCTGCCGCCGGAGGCAAAAGGGAAGGTGCCCGATTTCGTGCGCCACCCCATCGTGCGGACCCATCCGGAAACCGGCCGGAAATCCCTCTACCTCAATCCCATCCGCATCGAATCGATCGACGGCATGGGCGAGGCCGAGGCGCTGACCTTGCTCGACGACCTGCTGGCGCATGCGACGCAGGAAAAATACCAGTACCGCCATCGCTGGCAGCCGGGTGACATGGTCATGTGGGACAATCGCTGCCTGCTGCACAAGGCGAATGGTGACTATGACCACAACCAGGTCCGGTACATGTACCGGGTCATGCTGCAGGGGGACACGCCGGTTTAACCCGACGCGGTCAGGTTCAGTCCGAAATCATGGTCAGGGCCGCCTTGCGGTCGCCCGGTTTCAGCCGCAGAAACAATGTGCGGGCCTTCTTGATATCCCGTTCGGTGCCGCTTTCGGCGGCGGCCGCGAGGGCCAGTGTTGTCGCATGATCCGGCCCGCAGATGAATGCCAGGGCCTTTGCCAGTCGGCCCATGGCGGCGGCGTCGGTTTTCATGTCTTCCATGCAGTTTTCCTTCGGATTTCCGGGACTGTCGGGCACAGGCGGCGAACTGCCAGCCTGTTGCGGGACACTAGCCCGGCACGACTGGTCAGTCACCGACAATTGTCGTGCGATGTTCCACATTGCGCGATGCGTTGCCAGTCCTGACTCGCAGTATGGTCGGTTGCCTGTCCGCGCGACAATTATGGTTCGACGAATTCGAAGCCCATGGCACGGGCGTGATAGAACA
>CAXBEC010000705.1:0-1967 GCA_963974145.1 uncultured Alphaproteobacteria bacterium
GCTGGGCGGTGAATCCCGACTCGTCGGTCAGGCAGCGCAGGTCGAGGAAGAAGGCACCATCCTGTACCCGGCCGATGACCGGGACGGGCAGGTTGCGGAATCCGTGGACGATGGCGGCAAGGACCCTGGCGCTACCCTTGCCCGGTTGCTTCGGCCGGATGGACAGGGCTGCGCTGTCCAGCCGGTCGACGGGCAGGGATCCGCTGCCGATCTGGCTGCGGCAGGGCTCGACGGACACGGTTGCGACGGCATCCAGTTGTTTCGCAATGGCGGGCAGCACCCGGTTCGCCAGCGCGGTGATCTCGTCGGCCGGCCGGCTCAGCAAACCGATGGCGGGCATGGTTTCGGCCAGCGTGTCGGGGTTGCCGTACAGCCGCAGCACCGCCTCCAGCGCGGCAATGGTGGTCTTGTCGAGCCGCATGGCCCGCTTCATCGGGTTCTTCTTGATCTTCGCGATCAGGTCGGCGCGGCCAACGATCAGCCCGGCCTGCGGTCCGCCCAGCAGTTTATCGCCGCTGAAGGTGACGATATCGGCACCGGCTTCCAGCGTTTCGCGCGGCGTGGGTTCATGCGGCAACCCGTAGCGTTCCAGATCGACCAGCGCACCGGCGCCCAGATCGACAACGAAGGGCAGGTCATGGGCATGGGCCAGCGCGGCGAGATCGGCTTCCGCCGGTGCGGTGGTGAAGCCCTGGATTTCGTAATTGCTGGCATGCACCTTCATGGCCAGCGCCGATTCCTCGTTGATGTTGGATTCGAAATCGCGCAGATGGGTGCGGTTGGTGGTGCCGACCTCGCGCAGGGTGCAGCCGGCGCGGGCCATGATATCGGGGATCCGGAAGGCGCCGCCGATCTCGATCAGCTCGCCCCGCGATACCAGCACTTCGCCGCCTGCCGCCAGCGTGTTGAGAGTGATCAGCACGGCGGCAGCATTGTTGTTCACAACCGTGGCGGCTTCCGCGCCGGTCAGCCGTTTCAGCCAGGGTTCCAGATGGGAGTCGCGATCGCCGCGCGACCCCTTGTCCAGGTCGTATTCCAGATTGCAGGCGCCGGCGGCATCGATCATGGCGTCGATGGCGGCCCGGGGCATCGGCGCCCGGCCCAGATTGGTATGCAGCACCGTGCCGGTCAGGTTGAAGACCCGCTTCAGCGACGGCCGGTTAATCGCGTCCAGCACCGCATCAACCCGCGCCACGATGGCGGCGGGATCGGCATCGGCGCGCGCCGCATCGGTATCCTCCGCCATGCGGCGGCGCAGCGCGGCCAGCACCGTGCGCACCGCATCCGTGACGGCGCCGCGGCCATAGGCGGACAGCGCGCCGGCCATCTGCGGATGGTTCAGCATCCGGTCTACGGACGGGATGGCGGCGCGGAAAGATGTGGCGGTCTGCGGCATGAAGGCAGTTCTGATTTTTTTGAGGGTAACGGACAATTTCGGCGGATGATACGGAGCCGGGGAAGCGGTTACAAGGCTACGGGTGCGGTGCGGGTGTTCGGCCGGGATTCGACCCGTAAGAAAGCCGGAAAATTGAATAAAATCCGTTATTTATTTTAAACGATAGTAAATGCTTCGGTAACCATTTTGCGTTATGCCTGTCACCCATGATGATGCATTCAAATTCCCGCCGCGGTTCCACACCGGCCCGCTGGCAGAATATCCTGGCCACGCTGGCGATTGCCGCGGCGCTGGCCGGTTGCGCGTCGAACCCGCCGGAGAAGTTCGCGGACAGCGATGCGAAGACCGATGTTTCGGTCACGTTGCTTAATTCCGCGCAGGAAAGCCGGGCGCGTGGCGACCTGGCCGGCGCGGCGACGCTGTACCGCCATGCGCATGGCGCCAATCCGCAGAACACCGCGCCGCTGATAGGGTTGGGCCAGGTGCTTGCGGCATCCGGCGCGCCGAAAGACGCCGCCGAAGCCTTCCGCAAGGCGCTGGCGGCGGAGCCGCTGAATGCGGAAGCCCTGCG
>CAXBEC010000706.1:0-1965 GCA_963974145.1 uncultured Alphaproteobacteria bacterium
CGGGGTCAGCGGGACATGAAATCTCCGTTTTACGTCCGAGTGGGTCTAGCCGATGGACTTGTGAAAGTAAACGAGCCGTCGGCATATGGACCGGCCCGACCGTCCTATCCCCGGGCCTTGCCGGGCACGGTTCCGCCACTTACCATTCGGTGTATTCCCGTGGAAGGAACAAGCCCGATGTCCGAAGAACCCGTAGACGTCCTGATCATCGGCGCCGGGGCGTCCGGCGCCGCCATGGCGTGGAGCCTGGCGGAAACGAAGATGCATATCGTCTGCCTGGAACAGGGCGGGCTGATGAACCCGCTGGCCTATCCCAGCACCGGGCGCGACTGGGAAGCGCGGCGGCAGGGCGACTTCTCGACCAGCCCCAATATCCGCAAGCTGCCCTCCGACTACCCGATCAACGATGATGACTCGCCCATCAAGGTCGCCAATTTCAACGGCGTCGGCGGCGGCACGATCCTCTATGCGGGGCATTACCCGCGCTTCCACCCCTCCGATTTCAGGGTCTATCCGCGCGACAATGCGCATCGCCTGCCGCCGCTGCCGCTGGGCAGGGCCGGGGCGCGGCTGGCCGAGGGCTTCAACAAAATGGGCTGGCACTGGTGGCCGTCGGATACGGCGATCATCACCGAGGATTATGACGGGCGCGCCAAATGCATCAACCTGGGCGCCTGCGGCGCCGGTTGCGCGCAGGGGGCGAAGGGCAGCGCCGATGTCACCTACTGGCCGCACGCGCTGCGCGCCGGGGTCGAGTTGCGGACGCGCTGTCGGGTGCGGGAAATCACCGTCGGCGATGACGGCATGGCGACCGGCGCGATCTACTACGACGCCAATGGCGACGAACAGGAAATCAGGGCGCATGTGGTCGTGGTGGCCTGCAACGGCGTCGGCACCCCGCGCATGCTGCTGAATTCAAAATCCAGACTGTTTCCCGATGGCCTCGCGAACAGCAGCGGGCTGGTCGGCAAGAACCTGATGTTCCACCCCTATGCCTCGATCCAGGGCGTGTTTGACGATCCTCTGGACGGTTATGCCGGGCCGGCCAAGGCGATCCGTAGCCAGGAATTCTACGAAACCGACCCGGATCGCGGGTTCCTGCGCGGCTATACGCTGGAAATCACCCGCGGCATGGGGCCGGTGCGCACGGTGCAGACCGCCATGAGTCATGCCCGTATTCCCTGGGGCGACGGACATCACCGGGCCGCCCGCAACATGATCAACCGCATCACCGGCATGGTCGCGGTCTGCGAGGATCTGCCGGAAGAACACAACCGGGTGACCCTCGACCCCGACCTTACGGACGGCAACGGCATCCCGGCACCGAAGATCAGCTACACGCTGAGCGACAACACCAAGAAGATGATGGATCACGGCATCGCCCGGGCGACCGAAATCCTGACAGCGGCGGGGGCAAAGGACATCCTGTCGGAAGCGCCGATCCGCTGGGGCGGCTGGCACCTGATGGGCACCGCGCGCATGGGCAGGGACCCGGCGACATCGGTCGTCAACGAATGGGGCCGCAGCCACGACGTGAAGAACCTGTTCATCATCGACGGCAGCATTTTCGTGACCAGCGCCGGGGTCAACCCGACCAGTACGATCCAGGCCCTGGCCCTCTACGTCGCCGACCAGATGAAATCCCGCCTCGCCAACCTGTTCGATTGAGGGACCGCGCCATGACCGATTTTACCGAAGAGGAACAACGCGCCCTGGCGGCGCTGGTCGAGATGATCATCCCGGCCAGCACGGAATTCGGCGTGCCAAGCGCCGCCGATCCCGAAATCTTCGTGGAGATCCTGTCCGACGCTGAGCGGCATCGCGCGCGATTCAGCGACGCGCTCGCCGCCCTTGAGACACTGGCGCGGGAGGCCCATGACGCGGCTTTCGCCGACCTCTCCACCGAAGACCGCAACGGTGTCGCCGACAGCTTCCGCGAAACCCGTTCCGGCGATGCGGGACTGA
>CAXBEC010000707.1:0-1945 GCA_963974145.1 uncultured Alphaproteobacteria bacterium
CTGTCAGGTCGGGATGCGACAGGATGCGCATCTGCCCGAAAGCGTGCTAACGTCCATGCACAAAATCCATGCGAGGGGGAATATGATGGCCCAGTCCGCCGTCCGGAACAGCATAAACAGGGAATATTCGCGCATCACGGTTTCGCCGATTGCCGGCGCCCTGGGCGCCGAAATCCAGGGTGTTGACCTGGCCTCGGGTATCGACGCGGAAACCTTTGCGGAAATCGGGCCTGGCTGGCGCACAGCGTTGTCTTCTTTCGCGACCAGCAGCATATGACGCCGGATGATCAACTGGCCTTCGCCAAACGGTTCGGCGACATTCACCGCCACCTGTTCAACAAGGCGATGGACGGCTATCCGGAAATCACGGAACTGCTGAAACGGCCGGACCAGAAACTGAACAGCGGCGGCCGCTGGCATTCCGACCAGATGTACACGCCCCAGCCCGCCAAGGCGACGATGCTGCTGGCGCGGGAGGTACCGAGCCATGGCGGCGACACGATGTTTTCCAGCATGTACAAGGCCTATGAAGCGCTGTCTGACGGCATGAAGGTGATGCTGTCCGGGTTGCGCGGCATCAGCAATGGCGACAACCGGAATAATCCTTCCGGCATGACCCGCCAGGAACGTGTGGCGGCCGGCATTGCCCAGATCGCGCAGATTGATCCCGGCGCGGCACAGACAATTTCGAGCCATCCCGTCATCCGCACCCATCCGGAAACCGGACGCAAGCTGCTCTATGTCGGGGGCCACACGGAACGGATCGACGGCTGGACGGAAGCGGAAAGCCGCCCGCTGCTGACCTTCCTGCTGGACCATGCGGCGCGCCCGGAATTCGTCTGCCGTTTCCGCTGGACCGAGGGCGCGATGGCATTATGGGATAATCGCTGCACCCAGCATTTTGCAATCAACGACTATTTCGGCCAGCAGCGCCGCATGCACAAGATCATGATCAAGGGCGACACGCCGTACTAGGGAATATGCCATGGACACGATAACCGACGACGCCATCGCCGAAACCGCTACCGCGGAAACGGCCCAGGGCCGCCTGCGCGGCGCGCGACAGGACGGTATTTTCAGTTTCAGGGGTGTCCCCTATGCCGCGTCAACGGCCGGCGGCAACCGCTTCATGCCGCCCGCGGCGCCGCCATCCTGGACCGGGACCCGCGATGCGCTGGCCTATGGCCATCAGGCGCCACAGGATAATCGCGACCGGGCCCCGGAAATCGAATGGATCCGCCCGACCGAACCCACCAGCGAAGACTGCCTCGTCCTCAATGTTTTCACCCCCGGCCTGAACGACGACGGCGAACGGCCGGTCATGGTGTATCTGCATGGCGGCGCCTATGCCTTTGGCGGTGGCAGCGCCGCCGGAATCGACGGCACCAACCTGGCAAAGGCCGGCGACGTCGTCGTGGTGACCCTGAACCACCGGCTGAACACTTTTGGCTATACCTGTCTGGGCGACCGGGGCGACAGCCGCTTCGCCAGCGCCGGCAATGCGGGCATGCTGGATATGGTCGCGGCGCTGCGCTGGGTACGGGACAATATCGCGGCGTTTGGCGGCGATGCGGGCAATGTCACGATCTTCGGCCAGTCCGGCGGCGGGTCCAAGGTGGCGGTGCTAATGACCATGCCCATCGCAAAGGGCCTGTTCCACAAGGCGATCATGCAAAGCTCGTCATCGCATCTGCGCCTGTCGACCATGCAGACGGCGGGGCACGCCGCACACTGCCTGTATGAAGCACTCGGCCTGCCGGCAAGCAACCCGGCGCCGCTGCAGCAGGTGCCGGCGGACAGGCTGCTGGCGGCATACAAGAAAGCCGTTGCGGCCTGCGGCGGCAATGACAGTTTCCGGCCGGTCGTAGACGGCAACCTGATCCGCAGCGATCCCTTCGATCCGCTGGAGCCGGGCTTTGCCGATGACATCCCGCTGCTGATCGGC
>CAXBEC010000708.1:0-1943 GCA_963974145.1 uncultured Alphaproteobacteria bacterium
GCCGGATTTTGCCCTCGGTAGTGAAAAATTCCTGTCCTTCCTGCCGCTGTCCCATTCCTACGAACATACCGCGGGCCTGATGTTCCCGATCACCATCGGCGCGCAGATCTATTACGCCGAAGGGGTCGACAAGCTGGTCAACAACATGGCGGAAGTCTCGCCCACGATCATGACCGCGGTGCCGCGCCTGTATGAGGCAATCCACGGCCGCATCCTGCATGGCGTCGAACAGGCCGGCGGGGTGAAGAAAATGATGTTCATGCGCGCCGTCACCCTGGGCCGCAAGCAGCTTGACCCGACATATGTCATGTCGTTTTCGGAACGCCTGCAGGACAGGGTTCTGGAGCGGCTGGTCCGCGCCAAGGTCCGGACGCGCTTCGGCGGCCGGCTGAAGGCGTTTGTTTCCGGTGGCGCGCCGCTGAATGCGGAAATCGGCAGCTTCTTCCTCGCGCTCGGTATCCGTATCCTGCAGGGGTATGGCCAGACCGAATCGGCGCCGGTGATCAGTTGCAACCCGGTCGACCGGGTCCGTATCGAGACCGTCGGACCGACCCTGACCGGCGTCGAGGTCAAGATCGCGGCGGACGGGGAAATCCTGGCGCGGGGCGAAATGGTCATGCAGGGCTACTGGCGCAACCCGGAAGCCACGGCGGAGGTGCTGCACGACGGCTGGCTGCATACCGGCGATATCGGCGTGATCGACCCGGACGGCTATATCCGCATCACCGACCGCAAGAAGGACATTATCGTCAATTCCGGTGGCGACAACCTGTCGCCGCAACGGGTCGAGGGGATGCTGACCATCGAACCGGAAATTGCCCAGGCCTTGGTCTATGGCGACAAGCGCCCGCATCTGGTCGCGCTGCTGGTCCCGGCGGAAGGTTGTGCCGACGCGCTGGGCGCCGCCGTGTCGCGCGTCAATGAAAAGCTCAACAATATCGAACGCATCCGGCGCTTCACGGTCGCGGAAGAACCCTTCAGCACCGATAACGAGATGATGACCCCCAGCATGAAAATCCGCCGCCATGTCATCGTTGAAAGATACCGCGCGCAACTGGAAGCGCTCTATGGTGGGTGATGGCCAACCGTGATCCCGTCCCGCAATCCGCTGTCATCGCCTACAGGCGGCGTTGGTGGCGGCTGCGGATCATCCTGGTCACCTCTCGAAACACGCGGCGCTGGGTCCTGCCGAAGGGCCATATCGAGGCGGGCTATTCGCCTCGGGAATCAGCCGCGAAAGAAGCCTTCGAGGAGGCCGGGATCGAAGGTATTGTAGGGCCGGAGAAGATCGGCACTTACCGTTATACCAAATCAGCGCAAAGCGGCCGGGGGGTGCGCGAGGTCGATGTGTATCCCATGGCCGTTACCCTGGTGCAGAATTACTGGCAGGAAATGGATTTCCGGCACCGTAAATGGATGTCGGTTCCCGCAGCCATAAAGGCGGTAGAAGAACCCGAACTGAAGAAAATTCTGGCCACATTCCAGAAATGGGCAAAGCATCGCTGACAGGCGCAAATGCATTTCGCGCGCAGCCCGGTGCCAGATGCGCTATCGGGTAGATGTCTTTCGGGACGACCGGGGTGCAGTCATGTGTTTTCCGGCAATGCGTAGTCGCCATAGGTTTCGCGCAGTTGCGTTTTCAGTATCTTGCCGGTACCGCCGATGGGAAACGAATCGACGACGATCATTTCATCCGGCACCCACCATTTGGCGACCTTCGATTCCAGAAAACGGAGAACCTCGTCCTTGCGAGGGTTCCGCCCGGGCGCGGCGGTGACCAGCAGCAGCGGCCGCTCGTCCCATTTCGGGTGGGCAACCCCGATGACGGCCGCCTGCGCGACATCGGGGTGGCGCATGGCAAAATCCTCCAGATCGATGGAGCTGATCCACTCGCCGCCGGATTTGATCATGTCCTTCTTGCGGTCGACGATTTGCATGTAACC
>CAXBEC010000709.1:0-1942 GCA_963974145.1 uncultured Alphaproteobacteria bacterium
CATCTGTCATGTCGCCTTCGACGGCAGTAATATCACCATCCGATATCAGATCGTCGAGCCGGCCGGTCTCCAGGGTACGATCGAACCCGACCACATTCTCCCCGCGATCCAGCAGTTGTCGCACGATG
Organism: uncultured Alphaproteobacteria bacterium; assembly: GCA_963974145.1. Taxonomy (GTDB): domain Bacteria; phylum Pseudomonadota; class Alphaproteobacteria; order UBA8366; genus MarineAlpha4-Bin1. The sequence continues at coordinate 129 of CAXBEC010000709.1, forward strand.
TTTGAGCCAATGAGCCCGGCAGCTCCCGTTACCAGTATCGACATGTACGCCTCTCCTTGCCTGCGCCCCTAGTGCCGCACAGACGCCGGAACCGAGTCAATAGGCCCGGGCCTCACCGGATTTGCAGGGAAGGCTGAACCGCGTGCAGAATGACGGACACCACATGAAGAGGCCACCACGATGAACGCCGTAGCACCTGTCCTGCCCAGCACCGCACCGGATCTAGCGGCACAGGACGGATTGACCGCCCTGCAGCGCGCCATGCGGCAACCGCTCATGATGGGGCTGTTCCTGCCGATCCAGAATGGCGGCTGGACCCCGTCCGACGCGCCGCGCGGGACCGACTGGTCGTTCGACTACAATGCCCGGCTGGTGGTACGGGCAGAGGAAATGGGATTCGACCTCGCCTTTGGGCTGGCACAATGGCTGGGCGCGGATGGTCACGGCGGGCGGATCAAATACCGCAAGAACACCATCGACCCGCTGCTGGTGACCTCGGGCGTGGCCGCCCTCACCCGCAACATCATCCTGATTTCCACGGTGCATGTGCTGTATGGCTGGCACCCGCTTCAGCTGGCCAAGATGGCGGCAACGCTGGACCACATGTCGCGCGGCCGCTGGGGGCTGAACCTCGTGACCGGCTTCCGGCCGAACGAGGTCGGCATGTTCGGGTTGGCGCCGATCCCGCATGACGAACGCTACATCATGGCCGAGGAATTCACCGAAATCATGGAAGCCCTGTGGCAGCAGGACACCGACCTGAACTGGGAGGGAAAATACTGGCGGCTGAAGGACGCCTATGCCTCGCCCAAGCCGGTGAACGGCCGGCCGATCATGGTCAATGCCAGCGCGTCCGATGTCGGCCTTGCCTATGCCGCGAAGCATTCCGACCTGATCTTTATCACCAGCCCCGGCGGCGCGGATATCGACGCCGCCGTCGAAACCCTGCCGCCCCATACGAAGCGGATCAAGGACCTTGCGGCGGCGGAAGGGCGCGAGGTTTGCACGATCATCAACCCGCATGTGATCTGCCGCGACACCGAGGCGGAGGTGCAGCAGATCGTGCAGGCGATCCTGGACGGCGAGGATGCCGAAGCCGTCGATACGATGGTCGGGAGCCAGAAAACGAGTGACGCCCAGTCCTGGCGCGGCCATCAGCGGCAACAGCGCATCATCGGCGGCAATGTCCATGTCTTCGGCACGCCGGAACAGGTCGTCGAACAATTCGTGAAGCTGAAGGCCGCCGGATGCGACGGGGTGCAGATCAACTTCTTCGACTATGAACCGGATATGGCATATTTCGCCGCGCGCGTCCTGCCGCTAATGAAGCAGGCGGGGCTGCGGATCGACTGATCCGGCACAGGGAAAATGCACCACGGGACCCGGATGCAGCGCTTGCCCAGCTACCAGTTCTTGACCTTGAACCGTTTCTGCGCGGTGACGACGACGCCATGGCCCGGCTTGCCGAAGACATCCGTCACGCCTGCGAGGCGATCGGGTTTTTCTATATCCGCAACCACGGGGTGGCCGGTGACCTGATCGACAACGCCTTCGCGCAGTCCCGGCGCTTCCATGCCCTGCCGTTGGCGGAAAAACAGAAAATTCCGCAGGATGCCCATAACATCGGATATCTGCCGATCAACGCCAGCATGCAGCGGCATTCCACCGTGCATCAGGCAACGAAACCGAACCAGAACGAGTCCTATTTCGTGACCCATGACCGGGGACCGGACCATCCCGATGTCATCAACGGAACGCCCTTGCGCGGCGGCAATTACTGGCCGGAAAACCTGCCGGGGTTCCGCGAAGGCGTG
>CAXBEC010000710.1:0-1940 GCA_963974145.1 uncultured Alphaproteobacteria bacterium
TCTTTCCGGAGGGGTTCCGCGATAGCGAAGGGCACGTCGGCGTTTATTTCGAGGCCGGCGCTGTCATCGTCGTCCTGGTGCTCCTGGGTCAGATTCTGGAACTCGGCGCGCGCGAACGGACCGGGGCGGCTATCCGCGCGTTGCTGGACCTCGCGGCGAAGACTGCGCGGGTCATTCGTCCCGATGGCAGTGAAGCGGAAATCGCCCTGGAGGACGTAATGGTTGGTGATCGCCTTCGCGTTCGACCCGGCGAAAAGGTTCCGGTCGATGGCGTCGTCGTGGAAGGCCACTCTTCCATCGATGAATCGATGATTACCGGCGAACCGGTCCCTGTAGAAAAGTCACAGGATGACCTGGTTACCGGCGCAACAATCAACGGTACGGGTAGCCTCGTCATCGAGGCGAAGCGTGTCGGCAAGGACACCATGCTGGCGCGGATCGTCAACATGGTCGCCGAAGCTCAGCGTTCCCGCGCGCCGATCCAGAAGCTCGTAGACACCGTGGCAGGAAGTTTCGTTCCCGCAGTGATTGGCATTGCGGCCTTGTCCTTCATCGGCTGGGCGATCTGGGGACCTGCCCCAGCCTATGCGTATGCTCTCGTCTCGGCGATAGCGGTGCTTATAATCGCATGTCCGTGCGCCCTCGGGCTTGCTACCCCCGTGTCGATCATGACCGCGACGGGCCGTGGTGCGCAGGCCGGGGTACTGATCAAGAATGCCGAGGCGCTGGAAAGGTTTGCCAAGGTTGATACGCTGATTGTCGACAAAACCGGTACACTGACGCTGGGTAAACCCCGACTTGTGGCAGTGCTGCCTGAACCTGGCCATGACGAATCAGAAGTCCTGCGGCTAGCCGCCAGCCTCGAACGGGGATCGGAACACCCTTTGGCGGAAGCGATCGTTCAGGGTGCTGAGGTGCGCGGTATATCCCTTGCCGATGCGACTGATTTTGATGCGGTTACCGGAAAAGGGGTGAAGGGTACGGTCGACGGCAAATCCGTCGCGCTTGGTAATTCGAAGTTGATCGCCGATTTGGGGATCGATGGTACGAGCTTCGCTGATATCGCAAACGAGCGTCGAGACCAGGGTGAAACGGTTATGTTCGTCGTGATGGACGGTAAAATTGTTGGCATGGTCAGCGTGGCGGATCCCGTAAAGGAAACGACGCCCGGTGCGTTGAAAGCGTTACATGCGTTAGGTTTTCGTATTGTCATGGCGACCGGTGACAATGAACGGACGGCACGGTCCGTTGCCGCACGGCTCGGTATCGATGAAATCCGGGCCGACGTTTTGCCCGAAGACAAGGCTCGGATCATCAAGGAGATGCAGGCCGAAGGACACAAGGTTGCGATGGCCGGTGACGGCGTCAATGATGCGCCCGCCCTGGCACAGGCCGATGTGGGCATCGCCATGGGCACCGGTGCCGATGTGGCGATCGAAAGTGCCGGAATAACCCTGGTCAAGGGCGATCTCAACGGCATCGTCCGGGCACGAAAGCTCTCGATGGCAACCATGCGGAACATCAAGCAGAACCTGTTTTTCGCCCTAGTCTACAATGCGGCCGGCGTTCCGGTCGCCGCGGGCGTCCTGTTTCCGTTCTTCGGCATTCTGATTTCGCCGATGTTCGCGGCGGCCGCGATGAGTCTGTCCTCTGTATCGGTCATCAGCAATGCGTTGCGTTTAAGAACTGTCAGCCTCGAGTGATATTGGGAGAATTGCGATGCGACCGACGATATTTGCCTCCGTATTATCTGCCCCGCTTATGGCCGCGACAAGCGGCGCAGCACTCGCTCAGAACGGCCCCTACCCCTATCATATGACATGGGGCGGCGGCTGGATCATGGGCCCGGTCATGATGTTACTGTTCTTCGCTATCATCGTTTTTGTAGTCGTCCTGGTCGTTCGGCGGTTATGGCCTGCGCACCCGTCGACAGGTCCAGG
>CAXBEC010000711.1:0-1938 GCA_963974145.1 uncultured Alphaproteobacteria bacterium
GAGGCGTGGGCTCGGGAGCGACGGGTGGTGACTCGATAGCGGTTTCCGCGGGCTGAACAGTGGTGACCTCCGGCGTATCGGCCGCCGGTTCAACCGTATCGCCGGGCGCGCCGCCCGCGGGCCCGAGCGAAAGCTCTACCCCGCCCAGTCCTTGTGCCTTCGCACCGGCAGGGGGCGGCACCCAGAGTACCGATACCGCGATACCGGCATGAACCGCTACCGCAATTGCGACCGCTATCGCCAGTTGCCGTCCCGTGATGTTTCTCATGGGGCTTTGGGGGTTGTGAGGAGGGTCAGCTTGCTGACACCGGCGTCGCGCAGCAGTTCCATCACGACGACAACCCGCTCGGCCTGCGCGCCGCCATCTGCCTTCAACCGGATGCGTGCTGTTGTTGCGCCATCCTTCGGCAGGCGCTCCGCGACAAGGGTGCCGAGCGTTGCCTCGTCAACAATATCTCCATCCAGCGCGAGCTGCCCACCCGTCCCGACCAGAACCAGCATTTCCGGCGTTTCGGCCGGTGCTTCGCTGCTTGACTGCGCCGGTTCGACATTGAACGGGTCCGACGCGGCCAGCCGCCCGGCGAGCATGAAGAAGATCAGCAGCAGGAAGACGATATTGATCAGAGGCAGAATGCGTTCTTTGTCTTTCCTGAGGCGGGGTCGCCGAAAGTTCATGTGCGCCTACCGTCCCGTTTTCCGAACCAGTGACAGGTCATGGACGCCCGCCGCCGCCAGTGCATCCAGAACGGCCACCGTGTCCTGCAATACGACGCCTTTGTCCGGGCTGACAACGACCTTCCGGTCCGGCTTTTCACGGATTTTCTCCCCTATCTGCGCCGCCAGCGCCGGCAGTTTCATGACCTGTCCGGCAAGGCGCAGCCCGTCCCGGCGGATTTCCACCAGCAGGGTGCCTTCCATTGATGTTCCCGCTGCGGATTTGCCGGGGGCGTTGAGGCCGATGGCGCGCCAGTCGAGAAATGACGATGCGAGCATGAAGAAAACCAGCAGGATAAACACGACGTCGATCAGTGGTGTCAGGCTGATCGCCGACCGTCGCCGGCTGCCGCTATTCGCCAGTCGCGGCGACAGCGGCGCGGATGCGGGGAGCGTCATGTGTGCGGGATTCCTTGTAGGGAGTCAGGGAGGCGAGGGGATTCTCCGACAGGTCCTCGGTAAATACCTGTGTGACAATGCTGTCGAATTCGAAAGCAACACGATCAATCCGACGCTCCAGCCAGTTCAGCGCGGCGACGGCGGGAATGGCTACGGCCAGGCCCACTGCGGTGGTCAGTAGCGCTTCCCAGATCCCGCCCGACAGGATGGACGGATCGACCTGATTGCCGGCTTCGGACAATTTCCGGAACGCTTCAATCATACCCAGCACCGTGCCGAACAGGCCCAGCAGTGGCGCCAGCGAGGCGATCACCTCCAGTGGCCGCATGAGCCCGCGCAGGGATTCCAGGACATCGCCGCCGCTGCGCAACAGTTCCTCGCGCAGCCTGGCTTCCGGAATGCCGCGCTGTTCGCCGCGTATCGCCTGACCCAGCAGGATCGCAACCGGATTGGCCGCATCGCGCAGCAGCAGCAGCGCCTGATCGGCGCGACCGGACTTGTATAGGCCAAGAGCCGTGCGTGCGGTCTTGCGGTCGCCCAATCGCATCAGGTGGAACTGCCAGGTTTTGGCCAGGACGATCGCGAGCGCCGCGACGGAGAGAACCAGCAGGATCGCCACGACCGGTCCGCCGGATGCGAGCAGTTCCGACATCCCGTCGAAGGCGCCGCCCAGGGAGCCCGACGGTGCCAGGGTCGATTGATCGGAATTGTCCGGATTGTTCATAAAGGGTGCTTTCGTGCGGTTATCGGATGAAGGGGGCGGCAGCCCGCGATGCTGTTTCAATCAGTTCCAGGCAATCATCCCGGGGGCCGGTCGTGCCGCGG
>CAXBEC010000712.1:0-1937 GCA_963974145.1 uncultured Alphaproteobacteria bacterium
GTGTGAACCGGGTCGGACTGTGGGTTTCAATAAATTTCAGCATCGCAGGGGCGTGGTCCACGAAGGCCGCCCAGAGCGGTTCTTCGGTATTGTGCCAGCCGTCGGGCGACACGGCGCGGATGTATTCCATGACGGATTCGCGGGAATCGCTGACGCCCAGCCGGGCCATGTGGTGATGGCCGGGCACCCAGATGCAGCCGCCGGACATCGCCGTGGTGCCGCCGACTACCGGCGCCTTTTCCAGCACGAGGACGCGCCGGCCCCGCACGCTGGCCGCCAGCGCCGCGCTAAGCCCCGCTGCGCCTGTACCGACGATGACGACGTCAAAGCGATTTTCCGACTCATTCCCCATGCAACCGTCTCCATACCTGCCGCAATTCCGATATTATACCGGATGCCAGCATAGGGGGATCGATCGGCGCTGGGTACCAGACCGCGTTAAGCCAGATAGTCGTAGAGCACCCGCCCATAGGGCAGCGTCAGATCGGCAACGAAATGACGGCCACCGACGATCTTGCGAACCGGCAGATCGGCTACGGGGGCATTCACATGCGGCACCAGATGCAAGCGCGCATCACCGCTCCAGCTTCCCTTCACGGAATATTCGGTCAGGTTATAGGCGACAAGCTGGCAGATTGCTGGCTTGCCGTCGACACCGGGTATTATTTTGAGATTGCACTGGGTCTTGCCCAGCGCCGCCATGGTCTTTTCCGGATTGCGGGCCAGACTTTCATGCTTGTAGGCCATCGTCCCCTGGGCCACGAGATGCCCCGCGTAATGCAGCGTGCCGTTCAGCGTATCCTCAACGACCTCCATCTTCGGATGGGCCCATTTCTTGGGAAAGCCCCAGATTTCACGGCCGGCGACGATGGGCGGGTCGTCGTTCAGGTACATCTGGGCCGTGAAATTGATCGACTCCCCCTTGTAGCGGCAGGGAATCACGATGCCCGATTCCATATAGCTGCCGAAACCGGAACTGTCCGGCATATTGATCCATTCGTAAAAGACAAGGTTTTCTTCAGGTTCCAGCGGTTCGGGCACCGCCTGGCGGATCGCGTCCGGGTCGCTTTCATAAATGATGATCATGTATTCCCGGTTTATGAACCGGAAGGGTCCCTTCGGATAACTCGGCCCGGCCACCGGCATCGACGGAGAGTTCAGAATTTCATCGCGGTTCATTTGTCACTGTCCTCCATAGGGCGGCCGGGTTGTTTCGGGGCCTGGTTATCGGGGCGTTACATGAAAACCTGAAGGTCGCAGGTAGATGCGACATTCACCTGCTGCCAGTTACTGGCAAGCCACTGGTCCGCTGTCCTGCGGCCGAGCTCCTTGAGCGTAAGCAGGAAATCCAGTTCGGCATTCAGCTTGGACGACGCACCGAAATCGTCCAGTTCCTGGCTGGAAATCATGTGGATATGCAGTTTGACGTAATCTTCCTCGCTCAGCTTGCCCTGGTCGATCAGGTCACTGACAAACTTGATCGCCCGCATTTCCCGCATCAGCGAGGAGTTAAAGCTGATCTCGTTCACCCGGTCGAGGATATCCCGGGCGGTACGCGGCAATTCGGCACGGTACATGGGATTGATCTGCACCAGCAGGATATCCGGACTGGTGCAGTAATAGATCAGTGGATACAGCGCCGGATTTCCGCAATAGCCGCCGTCCCAGTAGTGCTCGCCATCGATTTCAACCGCATGAAACATGAACGGCAGGCAGCCGGAGGCGAGCACGGCCTCGGCGCTGAGGTCCGCATTCCGGAATTGCCGGAGTTTGCCCGTTCGCACATTCACCGCGTTCAGGAACACCTTGATGTCGGCATTGTCGCGCAGGAAGTCGAAATCGACATGCGCCGCCACGATATCATGCAGCGGATTGTTGCCGGTCGGGTTCAGGTCATAGGGCGAAAACATCCGGCCGATCAGGTCCATCATGTGGTA
>CAXBEC010000713.1:0-1934 GCA_963974145.1 uncultured Alphaproteobacteria bacterium
GCGCCGGTCGCGCCTAGCGGAGGCCGAGGCCACGGGCGACGATACCGCGCAGGATTTCCGTCGTGCCGCCCTGCAGGGTCAGTTTCGGCGCGATCAGGAGCGCATGCTGCAGCAATTCGTCCAAGGTGGCGCGGTTGCCAGCCTCTTCATCGATGAACGCCGCGAGTTCCCGCACCTTGCTCGGCAGGGATTGCTCCCAGTTCGTGCCCAGTTCCTTGACGATGGACCCTTCCAGCATCGGCTCCTTGCCGGCCTGCAGCATGCCGTTCACCGACACCGACATGCGGCGCATCGTATGCAACTGCGCCACCAGGCGGCCGATACCTTCGGCGCCGCGTGTATCGGGCGTTTCGCCCAGCGCCCGCACCAGTTCGACCAGCGTATAGAGGGTTTCGAGGAAACGCTCCGGCCCGCTGCGTTCATAGGCGAGTTCCGTCGTCGCCTGCTTCCAGGCGGAATCGATTTCACCGAGCACATGATTGTCGGGAATGAACGCATCCTCGAACACGACCTCGTTGAAATCATGCATGCCGTTCATGAAACGGATCGGGTTGATCGTGATGCCCGGCGTGTTCTTCATGTCGACCAGATACTGCGTCAGCCCGTGGCGCCGGTTTTCAGTCGTCGCGGGTGATGTCCGGAACAGGCCGATCATGTATTCGGCGTGATGCGCGTTGGTCGTCCAGATCTTCGCCCCGTTCAGCAGCCAGCCGCCATCGGCCTTCACCGCCCGCGCTTTGGCCGCAAACAGGTCGGAGCCCGTATCCGGCTCGCTCATCCCGATGCAGAAACAGCATTCGCCGCGCGTGATGCGGGGCAGCACGTCTAGCTTGATTTCCTCCGGCGCGTATTTCAGCAGCACCGGGCCGCTCTGCCGGTCGGCGGTAAAATGCGCCCGCGTCGGCGCGGCGACGGCACGCAGTTCTTCGGTCACCACATAGCGTTCCAGGAAGCTGCGTTCATGGCCGCCGTATTTCTTTGGCCATGTCATGCCGATCCAGCCCTTCGCCCCCAGCTTTCGGCTGAATTCCCGGCTGAAGCCATCGGTCTTCGGCGCTGTGTTCGGATCGAACGTGCCGTCGGCGATCAGTTCGTCGAGAAAGGCGCGGACTTCGAGGCGCAGGGCCTCGGCTTCCGGGGGAAGGCGGATCGGGTCGAATTCAATTGCGCTTGCCATGATAGTTTTCTTTCCTTTCCGCTATTGCGCCGTAACCATCGGCCACAAGGCATCGGCGCCGCGCGCCGCCACCATTTCGCCCAGCCGCACGGCCCAGACGCTTTCACTGCCGAAATCCTCGCGCCACGACCACAGCCGCATCGTGTAGCGGTGGAGGATGTGTTCATCGGTGAAGCCGATCGCGCCATGCACCTGATGCCCGATCGCCGCCCCTTCCCCGGCGGCTTCGCCGACCCGGGTTTTGGCCGCCGCCACTTCGAACAGCACCTGATCATCGAACGTTTCGCTGCGACCCAGCCGGTCCGCGACAGCGCCCACGGCGGCAATGGCCGCGGCGGTTTCGCCGCCCAGCCGCGCCAGGTTGTGCTGCACCGCCTGGAATTTCCCGATCGGGCGGCCGAAGGCCATGCGTTCCTGCGCATAATCCACCGACATATCGAGGATGCCGCGCAGCGCACCCGCGATCTGCGCCGTGCGGACCGCCGCGCCCATCTGGGTCAGCGCGTCTTCATCGATACTGTCCGGCGCGGGCTCGACAGTTTCCGGTATCGCGCCGTCAAAACAGACCGTATCCAGTGGATCGCCGGCCAGATTTTTCCCGGCAGTTATCGTGCAGTCGGCACTGTCCACCAGCGCAACAACCGCTTCCTCTCCCCGGCGCGCCAGGACCGCGATGCACCCGGCATCGCGGGCAAACGGAATCTTCCGTGCCGTGCCATGTAACCTGCCATCGGCTTTCAGTTCGATGCGGTCACCG
>CAXBEC010000714.1:0-1932 GCA_963974145.1 uncultured Alphaproteobacteria bacterium
CGTGTTGCGATGGAAATTATGAACGCGCGGGGCCTTGTCGGCGACGACGAGCCCGTGCTGGCGCAGCGGATCCTGCGTCGTGATGCCGGTCGGGCATTCGCCGGTATGGCACCGTTGGGACTGGATGCAGCCCAGCGCGAACATGAAGCCACGGGCCGAATTGCACCAGTCGGCGCCCAGCGCCAGCGCGGCTGACATATGATAGCCGTTGATGATCTTGCCGCTGGCGCCGATCTTGATCCGGTCGCGCAGCCCGGCGCCGACCAGCGCGTTGCGCACGAAAATCAGCCCGTCACGCAGCGGCATGCCGATCCGGTTGCTGAATTCCAGCGGGGCCGCGCCCGTGCCGCCTTCCTTGCCGTCGACGACGATGAAATCCGGGCAGATATCCGTTTCCAGCATCGCCTTGACGATGGCCAGGAATTCCCAGCGATGGCCGACGCAGAGCTTGAAGCCAACCGGTTTGCCGCCCGAAAGTTCCCGCAGTTCCGCAATGAACGCCAGGAGTTCCAGCGGTGTCGAAAATGCGCTGTGGGCCGATGGTGAAACCACGGTCTCGCCGACCGGTACGCCGCGTGCAGCGGCGATTTCCGCGGTCACTTTCCGGCCCGGCAGCACGCCGCCATGCCCCGGCTTGGCCCCCTGGCTCAGCTTGATCTCGATCATCTTGACCTGGTCCTGGCAGGCGTTTTCCTTGAATTTTTCCGCGCTGAACGTCCCGTCGGCATTGCGGCAGCCGAAATAGCCGCTGCCGATTTCCCAGATCAGGTCGCCGCCATGCTGCCGGTGATAGCGGCTGATGCTGCCTTCGCCGGTATCATGGGCGAAGTGTCCGCGCTTCGCACCGAGGTTCAGCGCCAGGATCGCCCGCTCGCCAAGCGACCCGAAACTCATGGCCGAGATATTCAGGATCGACGATGAATAGGGCTGTTTGCATTGCGGCCCGCCGATCATGACCCGGAAGGGTTCATGCGCCACGGGCACGGTGCGGATCGAATGGTTGATCCATTCATACTGGTCGCCATAGACATCCAGTTCGGTGCCGAAGGGTTTGACGTCGGACGCGTTTTTTGCGCGCTGGTACACGATCGACCGATGATCCCGGCTGAACGGTCTGCCGTCCAGTTCGCCTTCCACAAGGTATTGATGGACCTGCGGTCGGATTTCCTCGATGAGCCACCGCATCTGTCCGACCAGAGGGTAAATGCGCTTGATGGAATGCGAAGGCTGAAACAGGTCGTAGACGCCCATCGCCGCCAGCGGCAACAGGATGACCAGGGCCCAGCCGGTCCATGGCACGAAAAAAGCGGCAATCGCGCAGACGATGCTGGCGGCAATCACGAGGGCAAACGGGAGGTAGCGAATCATTCCGGACATTAATGGGACTGCCTTTGCTGGGGTATGCGGAACCGTTTCTTCCGGCGCCGGCGGCGGCCGATCCAGCCGCGATTGCGGAACCAGGCCAGCATGCCGATGGCGATGGCAGCCATCAACGCGATAACGACGGGATAGCCATAGGTGGAACGCAGTTCCGGCATGTTCCAGATCGAGGAATCCGGGTCGAAATTCATGCCGTAAATGCCGCTGATCAGCGTCAGGGGCATGAAGATTGTGGCAATCACCGTCAGCACCTTCATGACCTCGTTCATGCGCGTGCTTTGCGCCGACAGGAAGATGTCGGTCAGGTCGCTGACGACTTCCCGGTAGGTTTCGATCAGGTCGATAAGCTGGAACGTGTGGTCGAAACAGTCGCGCAGATACAGTTTGGTCTGCTCCTGGATCAGCATGTTTTCGTCGCGGATGATCGCGCTCAGCATCTCGCGCTGCGGCCAGACCGCGCGGCGCACGGTCAGCAGGTCGCGCTTCAACGCGTGAATCCGGTGCACGTCGTCGGGCATCGGATCCGCCATGATTTCCTCTTCCACGATGCCG
>CAXBEC010000715.1:0-1910 GCA_963974145.1 uncultured Alphaproteobacteria bacterium
CGGCGGAAGGATTGCGCCACCCGCGCCATTCCGTAAACTCGGGCGACAATCGCTTCTTACAGGGGAATCTACATCATGGAACAGTATCCGGCGGTCGCCCTAATGGTCCGGCACGGAAACGTGCTGGCGATCCTTGCCGGGCTGGCGCCGGTAATCCTGGTCGCCGTGGGTATCACCCTGGGCGGCTGGCACTGGGGCTGGGGGATCGCCGGGATCGCCGCAGGCATTGGCGTCGGCTTCGGCGTGCGGGTCTTTGCCGAGCTGGTGCGGATCATCGTCGACATGCTGCTGCCGCAATAACAAGAAAAAGGAGCGACCTTGAATGTCTGACGAAATCATCATTATCGGCGGCGGGCTGGCCGGGTTGTGCGCGGCAAACCGCGCGGCGGAACTGGGCCTGAAGGCCACGGTACTGGAACAGGGCAGCGAGGCGGATTATTTCTGCAATTCGCGCATCGCCGGCGGCATTGTCCATGTCGCCTTTCGTGACGTGACCAAGGATGTGGAAGACATCCGCGCCACCGTGGCCGGACAGACCGGCGAGAGTGACGCCACGGAACTGGCCGGGTTGCTGGCCGAGGAAGGCGCGCGGGCGCTGGCCTGGATCCGCGCGGAAGGGGCGAAGTTCATCAAGGGCGGACAGTTCGAATTCATGCGCTGGATCATGGCCCCGCCACGCCGCCGCACCGCCGGGCTGGACTGGAAGGGCCGCGGCCCGGACGTGACCCTGCGGCGGCTGACCGCCAATCTGGAAGAACGCGGCGGCACATTGCGGCGCGGCGTCCGCGCCACGGAACTGATTATCGAGAACGGCAAGGTAGCGGGTATCGTCACCGATTCCGGCGAACGAATCTTGGCACGCGCGGTGGTGATCGCCGATGGCGGCTTCCAGACCAACCCCGAGCTGGTACGCAAATACATATCCCCGCAGCCGGAAAAACTGCTCCAGCGCGGCGCGGGTTCAGGCTTCGGCGCGGGCCTGCTGATGGCGGAGGCCGCCGGCGCGGCGCTGACCGGCATGGACCGGTTCTACGGCCATCTGCTGGGGCAGCAGGCCTTCGAGAATGACCAGCTCTGGCCCTATCCGATCATCGACCCGATCGCGCAGGCATCGATCCTGGTCGACAAATCGGGCAACCGCTTCACCGATGAAGGGCTGGGCGGCGTCTATATGGCGAATGAGGTGGCGAAACTGGCCGACCCGCTGGCCGCGACCGCGATCTTCGACGACGCCGTCTGGACCGGCATCGCCGCCGACAACCGCTACCCGCCCTGCATGAACCCGGTCTTCGAACAGGCCGGCGGCACGGTATTGCAGGCGCCGGACCTCGCCGGGCTGGCCGCGCAGATCGGCGTGCCTGCCGAGGCGCTTGAAAAGACAGTGGCCGAATACAACGCCGCCATCGCCGGTGGCTCGGTTGCGTCTCTATCCCCCGCGCGCAGCACCCACCGCGCCGACCCGCAGCCCATCGCGACCGCCCCCTACCGGGCCATTCCGGTCTGTGCCGGGATCACCTATACGATGGGCGGCATCGCCGTCGACCGCGACAGCCGGGCACAAAGCCGTGACGGCGGGCGGACCCAACGCGGCCTATATCGGCGGCTTGTCCAAGGCCATCGTCACCGGGTTGCGGGCAGCGGAATCCATTGCGGGGAAAAGCCCATGACCGACACGTTTGACTACATCATCATCGGCGCCGGCTCTGCCGGCTCGGTGCTTTCCAACCGGTTGTCGGCGGGCAGCGATACGGTCTGCGTGCTCGAGGCCGGGCCGGTCGACTGGAACCCGTTCATCCATATCCCCGCCGGGTTCATGAAGACGCTGGTCAACCCGAATGTGAACTGGCTGTACGAGGCGGAACCGAGCGAAGGCACCGCCGGCCGCCGCATCCATGCGCCACGCGGCAAGA
>CAXBEC010000716.1:0-1906 GCA_963974145.1 uncultured Alphaproteobacteria bacterium
GGCGATAATATCCATGATCTGGTCGAAATTGCCGCTGGCTTCCTTGACCCCGGCGATGTTGTCATGCTGCGCCAGCCGCAGCACCGTGTCGGTGGCGATGTTCACGCCGCTGCGCCCGGCGATGTTGTAGAGGATCAGCGGAATCCTCGCCGCATCCGCCAGATGCATGTGATGCGCATACAGCCCCGCCTGGGTCGGCTTGTTGTAATAGGGACAGGTGACCAGGAATCCGTCGAGGCCGAGATCCGCCGCGACCGCCGCCGCCTCCACCGTACGCACCGTATCGTTGCTGCCCAGCCCGGCGATGACCTGCATGCGCCCCGCCGCACGGCCAACGGCGTAGCGGATGATGCGCCGCGCCTCCTCCGTCCGGATGGTCGGCCATTCGCCGGTCGTGACCAGCAACGCGATGCCCGAAACCCCGGCCGCAAGCTGCCGGTCGATAAGCAATCCCAGCGCGTCGTAATCCACCGCGCCGGTGTCATGGAAGGGGGTGGCGAGCGCCGTGATGGCGCCCCTGAAATTCTGGTGCATCGGAAGTCTCCCGGTTGATCGATGCCGCGACCCTAGCCGGGGAAAAAAGCGCATGGAAATTTGCCGGTATTATCTATGATTTCCAAGTTATTTTGTTATATTTATAACGTTATGATTCGTATTTCCGACGCGCTGAGGGCCAATATCGAGGGCAATCCGTTCCTCGAATTCGGGCTGCATCACGGGCTGTTCAACCTGACGCAGCTGGCCCGCTACCTGAAACCCTTCGTCGAAAGCCGTGCGATGAAGGAGGTCCAGCCGGCGGCGCTGACCATGGCGCTGTCACGGCTGCAGCGCCACGCGCAGGCCGTCACCCCGCAGGCGCGGCGCTATGTGATCGACCGGGTGACGATCCATTCCGGGCTGTGCACCGCGACCTACCCCCGGCAGCCGGACATCCACGGCGTGCTGAACGGGCTGTATGAGCGGATCCACCGCGACGGCGGCTATTGCAGCCTGTCCCAGGGGCAGCACGAGGTGACGATCATCCTCGATCGCAGCCGCATGCCCGAACTGGAAAAGCGCATCCCGCGCCGCCCGGTCTTCCGCCATGACCATTTGGCGGCCATCGGCGTGCAGTTCGACCCGCGCTACGCCAAGATTCCGGGCATGCTGTACATGCTGCTGCAGCGGGTGGCACTGCAGAATGTGAACCTGATCGAGATCACCTCCACCTTCACCGAAATCCACCTGTTCATCGCCGAGGACGACACGCGAGCGATCTTCGACCTGCTGTTCCAGAGCTTCCTGGCGAAGGGTGGGGGCAACGTTTCCCCATGAGGCGATAACCTGTCACCCCGGCCCCCGAGCCGGGGCCGCATGGATCCCGGATCAGGCCCGGGATGACAGAAATATACAATTGACCCTTAGGTCCCTACCTTCACCGTGCTGACCAGCCCGCGCAGGGTGGCGATGACGCTGAGCGGGGTCAACATCCCGGTGGCGGGGTTGTCCGGCGACGGGATGCCCTCGATGGTCATGGTGAAGCGGGTCGCGTCCGAATCCACCGTGATCGTATGGGTGTTGCGCTCGACGCCGGGATCGGCCCAGATTTCGATGCTTGTCCGGTCGGGCCCGATCCCCGCGAGGCTGAGCGCCACCGCCACATTCACATTGGCCGGAAAGCCGCGCACGGCGTCGCGCGCGCTGCCTTCGAAAACCTTCAGCGCCGTGGTCAGATTGTCGACGCGGATCTGGTTCTGCACCAGGTGCGGCGCGCCGACCAGGCCCTTTGGCGGCTTGCGGGTCACCATGGACACTGAATGGATCGTGCCCTCCCCGGCGGCGCGCACCGCATCGAGGCCGAGCAAGGCACCTGTCGGCACCAGGATGCGCGCGCCCGTTTCTGCCGCCCGGTCCGCCAGCGCCGGAT
>CAXBEC010000717.1:0-1900 GCA_963974145.1 uncultured Alphaproteobacteria bacterium
GGCGTGAATGTTCGTTAAAGGATTGGAATGAAGTGTATCGGGACAGATGCAAAATAAATTCCACCAGCACCTGAAACCAAAATTTCAATCGCCCCCCGGCGGAACGTAGTCAGCCTGCCTGCGGCACCCGGCGACGTCCCCAATCCGTCCATAAACGCGGCGTCAATGGACTCCCTCCCGACAAATGCCTAAACTTTGCTTTCCGACGCCCGGCGAGCGCGTGGATGCGCTTGCCGCGGCAGCGGAAGAAGATGCGAGATCATTGGACCCTGCGAAAAAGGGGACATGGCACGGGTTTTCCGTCGCATGCCCCTTATCCAGATCGTAACAGGTTTTCGGCGCCCATATCGACGTTCGCTACGTCAGGGGCGACGCCTTCCAGCCGCTCGGCGCGATCTATGAAGGCGTCCCCTCGAACGTACTGGCCGACACGGCCCATGCAAGGACACGGCTGTTCCGGGAAATCGAGAATTCGGTGCGGGCGCATTTCGATGAATTCGTGGCGCAAAACCGCATCGCCATCAGAAGCGAACCCGGGAAACCCGATGCACCCTCCTGCAACTGGACATCGGTTTCCGGCGATGCGGCCGAGTTCGTCGAGTCCCATGGCGGCGCCTATGACCTGATCGTCCTGGGCCGCCCGTCGGCGCCGTCACCATCCGCGTATTCGACTATCGAGGTCGCCCTGATGTCGACCGGCCGGCCGGTACTGCTGGCGCCACCCGACCCGCCGGCGCAACTGGGCCGGAAGATCATGGTGGCCTGGAACCGCAGCGCCCAGGCCGCCCGCGCGATGCATGCCGCCAAGGTCCTGATGCTGCCGCAGGCCGCCAGTGTGCGGATACTGTCGATCGTCACCGGCGCGAAACACGGGCCGGCGGCCGCTGAGATTGCCAAGAACCTGAGCTGGTCGGGGATCGACGCGGAAGTCCGGGAAATGTCACCCAGCAGCCAGGGGGTCGGCGGGGTACTGCTCGCCGAAACGAGTGCGATCCGTGCCGACCTGCTGGTCATGGGCGCTTTCTCGAACAGCCGCCTCCGGCAGATCATTTTTGGCGGCGTGACGAAACACGTGCTCGAGAACGCGACCCTGCCCGTCCTGATGTCCGTGTGAAAATCCGCGATCCCGTCGCGGACGCAACCCCTATCCCGCCGCCTCTGTATCCAGGCCGCCCTTCTCGACGATGAAGCGGGCGATCTCCTCCACCCCCTTGTTCTCCTTCAGGTTGGCGAAGAGAAACGGCCTATCACCGCGCATCTTCTTTGAATCCCGTTCCATCACGCCGAGGTCGGCGCCGACCAGCGGGGCGAGGTCGGTCTTGTTGATGACCAGCAGGTCGGAGCGGGTGATGCCCGGGCCGCCCTTGCGCGGGATCTTGTCGCCGGCCGAGACGTCGATGACGTAGATCGTGATGTCCGCCAGCTCCGGCGAGAAGGTGGCGGCCAGGTTGTCGCCGCCGGATTCGATGAAGATCGCCTCCAGCTTCGGGAAGCGTTCCCACATGTCGCGCACGGCGGCGAGGTTGGCCGAGGCGTCCTCGCGGATCGCGGTATGCGGGCAGCCGCCGGTTTCCACCCCCATGATCCGGTCGGGCGTGAGCGCGCCGGAGCGGGTGAGGAATTCCGCGTCCTCCCTTGTGTAGATATCGTTGGTGATCGCGGCGATGTCGTATGTGTCGCGCAGGCGCTTGCACAGCCGGTCCAGCAGCGCGGTCTTGCCGGTGCCGACGGGACCGCCGACGCCGATACGGAGGGGAGATTTCATGATCGGAACAGCCTCGTATATTGGGTTTCGTGTTGCATGGAACACCAGTCGACCATCGGCGCGGCGGCGCCGAAATCGTCCGGGTGGCGGGTCAGTGATGCTGCGGCGGCGGCGATGATGGCGGGCTCCAGCCTC
>CAXBEC010000718.1:0-1887 GCA_963974145.1 uncultured Alphaproteobacteria bacterium
CGGCGCGTATGAGATTACTGCGACGCTGGTCACCAATGCGCAATATGCGGCGTTTGTAGACGATACCGGCTATCAGCCGCCTGTGGTGGCATCGGAAACATGGTGCAATTACGGGCTGATCCACCCCTATGAAAGAACCCGCCGGCATGTCTGGCGCGCGGGCAAACCGCCGCAGGGTCGCGAAAATCATCCGGTCGTGCTGGTGACCCATGGCGATGCCATGGCCTATGCCGAATGGCTCAGCCGCCGCACGGGGGCGCAATGGCGCCTGCCGACCGAAGCGGAATGGGAGAAGGCGGCGCGGGGCACCGATGGCCGTCGATTCCCCTGGGGAGAGAATTTCGACCCGTCCCGGCTCAACAGCCACGATGCCGGCCCCTTTGATACGCTTCCCGTCGGCAATTTCCGGAACGGCGACAGCCCGTTCGGCCTGGTTGACCCGGCGGGACAGGTCTTCGAATGGACCGCGACGTCCGGTGGCGAGGGCCGGTATATCGTGAAAGGCGGTTCGTGGGACGACAGCGGTTGTGGTATCTGCCGGCCCGCCGCACGGCACACGCGTCCGGAATATCTGAAGCATATACTGATCGGATTCCGGCTGGTCCGCGAGGTGCCAGGATCGTGATTTTCTGACGGCACAGAACTTGCGGCAGTCTGGCCGGCGTTGCGATAATATGCAGCGTCGCGTATGGAAACGAAGTCATGATCGAGTTTGATATAAAAACGACCCTTGCGACACAGCCGCTGGAACGGCTGGAGGACATGCGGGACGCTGCAGATCAGGTGCTGGAGTGCCACCGGATTCTGAAGGTCACCGACGATAATATCGTCGGCGAACTGATCAAAAATGTGGAAACTTTTTACGAATGGAATCATTACCCGGATGGCGACGTGTATGACGCCGTCTCCCATTCGCAATATTATTACCACGCGCATCCCGCAGACGAGCGCGCCAACGAGCATGGCCATTTTCACCTCTTCATGCGGCCCCAGGGCATGCCGGAAGGGGTGAAGCCCGCGCCGATTCCCGAATACGAAGCGCCGGACGATCCCGACGATAATCTCAGCCATCTGGCGGCGATTTCAATGGACAGCGCCGGGTTGCCGATCCGGCTGTTTACGACCAACCGATGGGTGACGGGGGAGGTCTGGTATACCGGCGAGGATGTGTGCCGGATGCTCGACCATTTTGTTATCGATCACGCGCAGCCGTCCTGGCCGGTGAATTTATGGCTGTCGGGCATGATCCGGCTGTTCGACCCCCAGATACGGTCTTTGGTTGCGGCCCGGGATATTGCGATCCAGGCCCGGCGTGAATCGCATGCCGGGGTGAATATATTCGAAGACCGGGATTTCGAAGTCGTTGCTGAATGCGATATCGATATCGAGTCCCAGTTGGCATCCGTCGAAGCAGAGTTGAACCGGCGCGGCGCTGGCTGAGAGCCTGCAATAAGACCGCTGGTAGAAGACTTCGCGACAGCGCATTGTTATACAGCCTGACAATACAAACAGACCTCTGGAGTTTCTGAGATGCCGGACACCGCCCCCCAAGGTTCAGCGCCGCTGATTCTCGATGACCTGCTGACTCTTTGCGCGAAAGGCCATGAGGCCGTCGAATCGGTCGTCGAAGCGGCGCGCCGCAGCGTGAACCAGCGTGTTTCTGTCGATTCCCGCATCAGCGGCGCCCGTCTGAACGAGGAGCAGTTCGCCGCGCACGGGCTTGCCTGGATGGCGACCTATGCAACCGGCCTGCGCGAAATGCTGCGCTGGGCCGAACGGCTGGACGGCGACGGCACGCTGGGGGAGCTGGAACGGTTGATCCTGCAGGCGGGTTTTGGCGAATATATCAACCAGCTTGCCTCGGGGATCGCGATCAGCCAGGGCGAA